>JBOHYT010000258.1:0-6239 GCA_050738055.1 Rhodanobacteraceae bacterium | reverse complement strand
TGGTGTTCATCACCCCGCACATCCTCGGCCAGGAAACCACGGTCGAGTGATGCCGGCTTTTCTCCCTCCCCTTCAAGGGGAGGGACGGGGTAGGGATGGGTTTGGTGAAACACCCACGCCTTCGGTCCTCCTGGACGGGTCGCGCCAAACTTTCACGCCGGGTTGTGGTCTACTGGGCGCATGTCTCCCGATACCGCCATCCATCCCGCGGGTGCCGCGGCGACCGGCATGACCGCAGGCCGTAGCGTTGATGCTGCCGCGTCTGCCTCGCCGCTTCACGCGCGATTCGTGGCATTGCGCGATGCACTGCGCAGCGAAGTGCTCGGACAACCCGCGTTGGTCGAGCGTTTGTTGATCGCGTTGCTGGCGGACGGCCACCTGCTGGTGGAGGGCGCGCCGGGACTGGCCAAGACCACCGCCGTCAAGGCCTTGGCCGCGCGGATCGACGCCGATTTCCATCGCGTGCAATTCACCCCGGATCTGTTGCCCGCCGACCTGACCGGCACCGACGTGCTGCGCCCCGCGACCGGTGCGTTCGAATTCGAGCCCGGTCCGTTGTTCCACAATCTGGTGCTGGCCGACGAGATCAACCGCGCGCCCGCCAAGGTGCAGTCGGCGCTGCTGGAGGCGATGGCCGAACGCCAGGTCACGATCGGCCGGCGCTCGTGGCCATTGCCGAGACTTTTCCTGGTGATGGCGACCCAGAACCCGATCGAACAGGAGGGCACCTTCCCGTTGCCCGAAGCACAGCTCGACCGCTTCCTGCTGCACGTGCCGGTGCGTTACCCCGAAGCGGGATCGGAACGGGAGATCATGCGGCTCGCCCGCCGGCGCGCGCGCAGCGAGCTCGGCCCGCATGCATCCCCCGACCGCCTGCTCAGCCAGGCGGACATTTTCGCGGCGCGCGAAGCGGTGCTGGACCTGCACATGGCCGAGGGACTCGAGGAATACATCGTGCAACTGGTGCTCGCCACGCGCGACCCGAGACCGTGGGCGCCCAAGCTGCGCGAAAAGATCGCGTGGGGCGCGAGTCCGCGTGCCAGCATCGCGCTGGAACGCTGCGCCCGCGCGTCCGCATGGCTCGCCGGCCGCGATTACGTGCTGCCCGAAGACGTCCAGTCGCTCGCACCCGACGTGCTGCGCCACCGCGTGCTGCTGGGTTATGAAGCCGAGGCGGAAGGCCTGCATGTCGACGACGTCGTCGGACAATTGCTGGAACGGGTGCCATTGCCGTAGGGCGGGTCTTGACCCGCCGTGTTTTCTCCCGGGATCCGTGGGCGGGTCAAGACCCGCCCTACCTGTTGTGTATTGCAATCATGCCTGCAAATGCCGAATCCATTGTCGATCGAGATGCCGGCATCACCCGCGTCGATCTCGCGGAGTTGATCGCGCTGCGCGCGCGCGCCGCGAAGCCGGTGGCGTTTCGCGCGCGCTCGTCGCGGACCGGCGGGCATGCGTCCGCGGTGCGCGGGCGCGGCATGGACTATGCCGAGTCGCGTATCTACCAGCCCGGCGACGACGCCCGCAACATCGACTGGCGGCGTACTGCGCGCAGCGGAAAATGGCACACCAAGCTGTTCGAGGCCGAACGCGAACACACGTTGTTGCTGATCGTCGACACCCACGCGACCATGCGTTTCGGGACGCGTGCGCGTTACAAGTCCGTCGCGGCCGCGCGTGCCGCGGCATGGATCACGTGGAGTTGCGTGCGGGCCGGCGACCGGGTCGGCGCCATGGCATTCGGCGCGGTGCGTTCGGCGGTCGATGCGCACGCCGGTACCCGCGGCGCGTTGTCCGTGCTCGGTGCGCTGGCGCGGTGGGATGAACTCGCGCAGTCTGCCGGCGGTGACGTGGGCGAGCCGTTGTCCACGGCGCTGGCGCGTGCACAGCGGCTGATCACCCCGGGCGGCCGCGCGTGGCTGCTGTCCGATGGTTGGAGCGCGGACGATGGCGCGGACCAGGCGCTGGCGCGGGTCGCACGGCATGCCGATCTGCGCGTGGCCATCGTGAACGATGCGCTGGAACGGCGGCCGGTGGCCGCAGGAACCTGTGTGTTCGAAACTGCGTCGGACAAACAGTCGGTCGACCTTGCCGATGCCAGATCGCGCGCGCAGTTTCGCGAACGCATGTCGCAGGGTTGGCGCAGGCTAGCCGACGCCTGCGAGCGCGCCGCGATTCCCTGCACCGTGCTTGCGACCGACGACGAACCCGAGCGCGCGATCACGCCGATCTGGCGCAGGCGGGCGAGGCGGTCGTGAACACGAGCGGTCCGGTGCTGCGCGACATCCATGTGCCGCCGGCATCGTGGTGGCCGCCCGCGCCCGGATGGTGGATCGTTGCGGCGCTGGTGGTGCTGGCGGCTTGTGTGGTCGCATGGCTGGCCTGGCGGCATTCGCGGCGACGCCCGCTTCGCGCCGCGCTGCGGGAAGTCGATGTGCTTGCCGCGAACTTTGCGAAGGATGGTGACCTCGCACGGCTGGGCGAGGGTGCGTCGCGGCTGCTGCGCCGCGTTGCGCGGGTCGTCGACCCGGTGGCCGCCAGTCGATCGGGCGAGGCATGGCGTGCTTTTCTGCACGGGTACGCGCGCGATGCGGCGACGCGCGATGCACTCGACCAGCTCACACGGACGCGCTTTCGCGTGCAACCGGCGGTGGACGCGCCGGGGCTGATCGCCGCGTTGCGTGCGTGGTGCCGGGATGCATTGCGCTGGAAGGGTTCGCGTGCGAGCGGCGGTGCAGAACGTACGTTCCGCGGCTGCTTCGGAGCGGCCCTCTTCGCATCGAAGGGCGCGAATGCGCATGGTCGCCGCACGCAGGAGAACGCGACGCCATGACCTTCGCCTGGCCATGGATGTTCCTGTTGCTGCCCTTGCCGTGGCTGGCGTGGAAGTTGTTGCCGCCGGCCGCGCCCGGTGCCGCATTGCACCTGCCGCAGCGGGTGGATCTGGCTTCGGTTCGGCACGGAATTCCCGGCCGGCGCTCGCGGACCGTGGTCGCGTCTGTCGCCTGGCTGCTGCTGGTGTGCGCAGCGGCGCGGCCGCAGCAACCGGCGCCGCCGCAGGCCATCCACCACACCGGCCGCGCCTTGATGCTGGCGGTCGATTGCTCCGGCAGCATGGCGATCGAGGACATGCGCTTCGGTGACCGCGCGGTCAGCCGGTTCGCCGCGGTGAAGGCCATCGCGACACGCTTCATCGCGCAGCGTTCGGGCGATGACGTGGGACTGATCCTGTTCGGAACGCACGCCTATCTGCTGACGCCGATGACGTTCGACGTGCACGCGGTCTCCGAGCAGATGGCCGGCGCGGCGATCGGCCTCGCCGGGCGCGAGACCGCGATCGGCGACGCGATCGTGCTGGCGGTCAAGCACCTGTCCGCATTGCCTACGCGGGCGCGGGTGCTGGTGCTGCTCACCGACGGCGTCAACACCGCCGGCACCGTGATGCCGCTGGTCGCAGCGAAGCTGGCCAAGGCGGCCGGAGTGCGCATCTACACCATCGGGGTCGGTTCGAGCGGTCCGACGGTCGGCGTGTTCGGGATGCAGCTCCTGGTGCCGGACAACGAACTCGACGTGCAGGTCCTGACGCAAATTGCCGGCGAGACCGGCGGCCGCTTTTTCCGCGCAGCCGACGGCGACCAGCTCACCGACGCGTACCACACCATCGACGCGCTGGAACCGCTCGCGGAGGGCAAGTCGCTGGTGCGGCCCGACCACGAGTGGTACCCGTGGCCACTCGGGGTGGCGCTGTTGCTCGGGTGCCTGTTGTTGCCGTGGCGCGGTTTGTTGGCACGGCGTGCGGCGGTGGGACCATGAGCGCGCTCGAGTCCATGCCCGATTTTCTTGGGTTGCACTTCCTGAGGCCGTGGTGGTGGCTGGCGCTGCTGCCGTTGCCGCTGGCGTTGTGGGCACTGGCACGTGGCGGCGGCGGTCGTGCGGTGCTGTCGCGGATCGCCGACGCCGCGTTGTTGCCGTATCTCGTCCACGATGGCGGTGCGCGCCGGCGCGCCGCGCTCGCTTTGGCGGCGCTCGCGTGGCTGCTCGCGGTGGCGGCGCTGGCCGGCCCGGCCTGGCAAAAGTTGCCGACGCCGCTGTACGTGAATGGCGCCGCGCGCGTGGTGGCGTTGTCGCTGTCGGACGACATGCTGGCCCAGGATCTGAAGCCGGACCGGATGGAACGCGCGAAATTTGCCGTGCGTGACCTGCTGGACGATGCAGGCGACGCGCGCACCGCGCTGGTCGCCTACGCCGGCGCGGCATTCACCGTCGCGCCATTGACCGACGACAAGAACACCGTGCTGAACCTGCTGCACGCGCTGCGGCCCGACGTGATGCCGGTGCCGGGCAACGATGCGGCCGCCGGAATCCGCCAGGGTGCGCGGCTGCTGCAGCAGGCGCACGTCAAGGGTGGCGAGATCGTGCTGGTCACCGACACCGCCGGGGCGGCCGCGGTTGCCGCCGCACGTGATGTCCGCTCGGATGGCGTCCGCGTGGATGTGCTGGGCGTCGGTACGCCCGAAGGCGCGCCGGTCCCGCAGAGCGGCGGCGGCTTCGCGCACGGAACCGGCGGACTGCTGATGGCGCGCCGCGATGATGCCGCGCTCGACGCGGTCGCGCGCGCGGGCGGCGGTCGCTACGTGGTGCTGCAACCCGATGGTGGCGGCACGGCCGCCTTCGCTGTGCCGATCGCGGAAGCCGGACACGCCGACCGCGGGGAACACGCGCAGCTCTGGCGCGACGGCGGGATATGGCTGCTTCCGGCGTTGCTGCTGCTTGCGGCGCTGGCGTTCCGGCGTGGCTGGCTGTTGGTGCTCGCGGTCTGTGTCTTGCCGATGGCCATGTCGCCCGCGCACGCGAGCACGTGGTCGTCGCTGTGGGCCAACCGCGACCAGCGCGCGCTACAGGCCTTGCGGCACGGAGACGCCGGTCAGGCGCGCCAGCTCGCGACCACCTCCGGCGTACGCGGTGCCGCCGACTACCGTGCAGGCGACTATGCCGGTGCCGCGCACTCCTTCGCGCAGGGCGACGACGCGCGCGCCCGTTACAACCTCGGCAATGCGTTGGCCCGACAGGGCGAATACCAAAAAGCCATCGACGCCTACCGCCATGCTTTGCAACTGGAACCGAAGCTTGCGGACGCGCGCGCCAACCTCGACTCGGTCGAGGCGTGGTTGAAGCAACACGCGCCGCCGCCGTCCCCGCAGCGGCAAGGCAGCCAGGGCAAGCCGAAGCCGGGCGAACGGTCCGGGAAGGGATCTCCGCGATCGGGCCAGCCGCAATCGGGTGAGCCGCCGGGTTCGTCGTCGCGTTCTCCCGGAGAGCAGGGGCAAAGTGCTGCACCGCAATCGTCCTCCGGATCCTCGCAGGGTCAGCAGGGTGCCCAATCGAATCCATCGGCGACGTCGCAGGGCGGCAACGCCGGGTCCGGTTCCCGTTCGGACAGCGGTGGCGCGTCCGCCGCGGAGGCCGCGCGGCAACAGCAACAGACCGAAAGTGCGGAGCAGGGTCTCGATGAGGAATTGCGGGGTGCCCGTGGCAGCAAGACGAAACCGGCATCGAGCGCCCCGCACGCATTCGCGCTCGGGCAATCCGGATCGCCTGCTGATTCGCGTTTCGACGCGAGCCAGCGCGCGATGTTGAACTCGGTCCCCGACGACCCGGGCGCATTGCTGCGCCGCAAGTTCCGTCTCGAATGGGCGCAGCGCAACGGGCAGTCGCAGGAGGACGGCCAATGACGGCGCATCGATTCCGGTTCGTGTGGTTGGCTGTGCTGGTGCTGCTGGCGCCGCTCGTGCAAGCCGCGCCGCCTTCGACAGGCTCAGGCCAGGCTGTGCATGCGTTTCTCGACCGCAGCCAGGTCAGCCTCGGTGACACAGTCACCTTGAACATCCAGTCGAACGGCTCGTTCGGCCATCCGGACCTCTCGTCGCTGCAGAAGGACTTCAAGGTGCTCGGCATCTCCCGATCGAGCAGCGTGCAGGTCGTGAATGGCAGGACCACGAGCACCACGCAGCTCGGAATCGCGCTGAAACCGTTGCACGCCGGGACGTTGGTCATTCCGCCGCTCACCATCGGCGGCGACACCACGCAACCGCTGAGCCTCGAAGTCGCGGCGGCCCCGAGCGGCGGCACCGGCACGGTGGGCGATCCGGTGTTCATGCAAGCCAACGTGCAATCGAGTTCGCCCTGGGTCGGCCAGCAGACGGTGTATACCGTGCGCCTGTTTTACCTGCCGGGCGTCG
>JBOHYT010000257.1:0-2675 GCA_050738055.1 Rhodanobacteraceae bacterium | reverse complement strand
ATAAATTCGGCGCGGGTGCGGATGGGGCCATGGGTCAGAATGTGCCAGAAGACGTGGCCGGTGAGGCCCTGGCCGAAATTCAGCAGATCGCCGACGTTGCGGTTGGGGCCGGCATAGAGCTGTGCGCCGCCGGCATAGGCGAACTTGGGGTTGTCCAACGCCGCGGTGCCGGCCGCAAACTCGGTGCTCGACAGCGCCGCGTCGTAGGCGGACATGTTGGTGGCGGGCGTGGCGCGGAACGAGTCACCGTCGACTTCGCCCCAGTCAGGGTAGTAGACATTGTTGGTGGTGCTGCCGCTAAATGCATCTCCGATGGCGGCGGGAATGCGGATGTTCTGGAGGCTGCCGTTTTTGATCCGGTTCATGCCGACCTGGTCGGACCACTCGCGCCAGAGGTAGCCGGGCGTCTTGGAGGCTGCGAAGCCGCCGCCCGGTGCGGTGCTATTGGCTTCGCCGTAAGTGGCGCGGGCGTACAGCGGCGTGCCGAACAGGGTAAATCCGCGGTCGAAGGCGGGGAAGATGCCGGGGTTGGAACTGGAAACCGGGAACCAGCCGTGGTAACTCCAGTAGAGCGGATCGCCCAAGGCGTTGACGTTGGGCTGGCCGCAGTCGGGGAGGATGGTGACGGCGTAGCGGCCGGTGGGATGGCCCATTTCGTCATAGGTGTAGATCCACTTGGCTTCGTTGTAGTGGTAGGCGCGGCCGGAATAATAAAACTGTTCGGCCTGGTCGGCGTGCCAGGCGTCGTTGTCGATGACGTTGTCGGCGACGTAGTCCGGGCTGCCGGCGGGAAAACGGGTGGTGTCGTTGGGCGTCACCACGCCGGGGAATTCTTCGAGTTCGTAATTGTTGTTGACTTCGTTGATGTTGATCGCGCCGCCGTAGGTGGTGCCGTCGGCGGCGGTGATTTTGGGCCCCATCATCATCGCGTCGTAGGTATTGTTCCGGTAGTCGGCATCGACCAGATCGGCGCGGAAGACGCGGGTGAAGCTGTCGCCGTCCATCTGGTTGGTGTTCACGAAATTCCACGGACCGGTCACGACGGGATCGCCGTCGAGGGCGTGGCCGGCGGCAAAGGGAAAGTTGTAGCCGGTGGCGCCGTGGAAGTCGGTCCAGGTCCAGTCGTCGACGGTGGCGCCGTCGCGGTCGTGACCCCAGCCGCCGACATCGCCGCCGGCGTACAGGTCGGTGGCCCGATTGGGAAAGTTGTTGCGCCAGTAGCCCTGCAAGTCGGTGCGGTTAAAGTGCAGGCCGTTTTCGAACCAGTCGTTGACATCGGAGTTGGTGGGCAGGAACGCATCGGTGTAGCGCGACCGACCGACCTGGGGCGTGCCGTACAGTTCGTTCTGATTGACCCGGGTTCCACCATTGATGTTGGTGTTCACCCAGTCCCAGTCGGCGACCAGGGAGACATGTTCGACCGACCCGAAGCGATTCATCGGGACGTTGGGGTACACCACGCGGCGGAGTTCCAGTTCGGAGGCCAGCAGCGGCTGCCGGTCGTATTCGAAGGCATAGTTGTTGCCGCCGGCGTCGGGAATCCGGGTGTCGCCCAGGTGTTTGAAACTGTCGCGGTCGCCGGCGCCGCCGGTCTGCCACTGGGAACAGACGAACGGCTGGGCTTCGTTCACGCCCCACACGTCGTACATGAGAAAGCCCATGGCGGTGGCCATGCCTTCCTGCGCGCGCAGTTGGGCCTCGTTGTAGTTGCGCTCGAAGACGGCCTCCTGGAAGTCAGCCTGCACCGCAGTCGACAGCGAGACACCAAGAATGAACAGGGAGGAAAGCACCAGGATGGTCATAAGCAGCGCCAGGCCGCGTTCGCGGCGCGTAGCGCGGCCGTGCCGCTTGGCATGAGGGGAGCGGTACCGGTTGCGCGCGGGTTGCATATACGAATCCTCCAGCGATCGATGGAACGCACCGCCCTGCCGCACCGACGCGTGAGGAGGTCCATTCGCTTCTGTGTGGAACCCGGCGAGCGGCGGGCAGACACGCGAAAACTTTCCTGCAACTTGTGCATCTGCAAGAGATTCCAAACATGGATTCACGGCCGGCGGCGGGCATGGTTCGAACGCCAAACCAGTAGCTAACCATCGGTCCAATGGAGCGGATCGGGTGGCAAACTGGAACCGGCGCGGGGAACTTCATAGCCTGTCCGGTGGCAGTGGTACGGCGCGAATTCCAATACCAAACCATGCTTCCCATGGTTGGACCGGGATGTTTTCGGAAGAGAGATGGCTGGCGAACTCTATGCAAAACGCGGCTGAATTACAGTGCTAAAATATTTTTTGCATTTTTAGCGCCGGCTCCAATTCATGTTTGGTTCGATGCGGTTCTGGTGTGCATTGCCGAAGGTCTGGCGTTCCAAGGGGACCGATCCTCGCAGGTACCACCTGGTTGCACTTCGAGATTAATTTCAGGGGTGCGGTGAGAAGACCCAGCCAAAAGAAGACGAAGCCAGGAGGTGGTGTGAACACGGCGCTCCCAGGGTGCTGGCACGGCTGAAAAATGGGGTGTCACGTAGAATCCACCTTTTTTTGCGGGAGTCTCACGCTTGGTGCAGCTGCTGCAACGGGTGCCGTCGCGGGCCGATCCAGCGACCGCCGTTCATAGGGAAAATGGCCTGGACGCCGGTCGGGAATCGGCAACGTGGTCCATAGAGGCAACCATTGGAT
>JBOHYT010000256.1:0-2566 GCA_050738055.1 Rhodanobacteraceae bacterium | reverse complement strand
TGATGGATCGGCACGCAGCCCATGCCGTCCAGCCACGCGGCGAGATAACGCAGTGCAACCTCGATGTTGTTGTCGAATCCGGCCCGGGTGACGCCGCCGCGGCACGGCGCCAGCAGACGGTCGCGGGTGACATCCACGTCGTCGCGCTTGACGTGCAACTGGTTCAACGTTGCCATGTGCGCGTCGAACACCTCGCGCGCGACCGGCACCAGCGCGGGATGCGCGACCCAGGTTCCGTCGTGGCCGTCGCTCGCCTCGCGCAACTTGTCGGCGCGTACCTTGGCCAGCGCCGCTTCGTTCGCGGCTTCATCGCCCTTGATCGGAATCTGCGCGGCCATTCCGCCCATCGCGAACGCGCCGCGGCGATGGCAGGTGCGGATCAGCCATTGCGAATAACTGCGCAGGAACGGCACGGTCATCTGCACCTGGCCGCGCTCAGGCAGCACGCGATCAGGGTGCCCACGCAGCGTCTTGATGCAGGAGAAGATGTAATCCCAGCGACCGCAATTCAGGCCCACGACCCGACGGCGCAGCGCGTGCAGGATTTCGTCCATCTGGAACGCGGCGGGCAGCGTTTCGATCAGCACGGTGACCTTGAACGTGCCGGCTGCAAGACCGAGTGCGCGTTCGACGTATTCCATCACCTCGTCCCAAAGCCGCGCTTCCTCCATCGATTGCAACTTGGGCAGGTAGAAGTACGGGCCGTGATCTTGCGCCGCGAGCGCGCGCGCGTTGTGCCACGCGAACAGCGCGAAGTCGAACAGCGCGCCGGACATTTCCTCGCCATCGACCCGCACGTGCCGCTCGGGCAGATGCCAGCCGCGCGGACGCACCATCAACACGGCGGTTTGCGCGTTCAACCGATACACGCGGCCGTCGGGCGCACGGTATTCGATGGTGCCATTCACGGCATCGCGCAGGTTGATCTGGCCCTGGACCAGGTTGTCGAAGGTCGGCGAGGTCGAGTCCTCGAAGTCCGCCATGAACACGTTGGCGCCCGAATTGAGCGCGTTGATCACCATCTTGCACTCGGTCGGGCCGGTGATCTCGACGCGGCGGTCGAGCAGCGCCCGAGGAATGGGCGCCACCGCCCACTCGCCCTCGCGGATTGCGCGGGTGTCGTCGCGGAAGTCGGGCAACGCGCCCTGGTCGTACCGGGCCTGGATTCCGCGGCGCGCCGAAAGCAGTGCGCGACGGCGCCCGTCGAAACGGCGGTGCAAGTCGGCGAGCAGCGCCAATGCCGGTTCATCCAGAATGGTCTGGTAACCCGGCTGCAGCGGAACCCGAAGCTCGATTACGGGGGTCTCAAAAAGCTCTTCCATCGATGCGGCCATCGTTGCGTCCTCTCAAACCAGGACTTTCAAACTATGCCGGGGGCCGAAATTTGACAAATGAAACGATTCAATCGACCCCATTGACAAACTCAAAGGTACGCGCAAGATATTGGCCAGGAAAACTTTTGGGGGACTGAATGGCTGTCAGGTCACGCGTGAAACGCAGATCCGGCAACGGTCGGACCTCCCGCAATGATGGCGCCCCGATTACGCGCTTCTATTACAAGGGCAGCCGCTACAAACAATTGCGGGCGTTCGTCGCGATCGCCCGGCTCGGCACGCTGGCACGCGCGGGCGAATCGCTGTTCCTGTCGGCATCCTCGATCAGCCTGCAACTGCAGGCGCTGGAGCGCGAACTCGGGGCGCGGCTGGCGGAACGCGGGCGCCGGCGCATCACCTTGACCCGTGCCGGCGAGGCGTTGTTCGAACAGGCCAAGCCGCTGATCGACGGACTGGAGGAGCTGGATGCGAAATTCCATTCCGCGCTGTCGGGCATCGCCGATGCGGGACTCACCATCGCCGCCGGCACTTCGACCATCCAGTACCTGTTGCCGCCGCTGGTCGCGGCTTATCGGGCGAAGCGTCCATCGGTGCGCCTGCAACTGGCCAACGTCACCGGCAAGGACGGACTCGCGCTATTGCGGTCGGACAAGGTCGATTTTGCGGTCGGCTCGATGCTCGACGTGCCCAACGACCTCAGCTATCAGCCGTTCCGCCGCTTCGATCCGATGTTGATTCTTCCGCTCGGCCACCCCCTTGCAGCTCGGGAAGAAGTTCGTCTCGAGGACCTCTCGCCGTACGGTCTGATCCTGCCGCCGCAACGCTTGACCACCTACCGGATGATCGACATGGTGTTCCAGCGGCACAAGGTGCCGTACACCGTGGCGATGGAGGTCGGCGGCTGGGAAGTGATCAAGCAGTACGTGGCGATGGGGTTGGGCATCTCCATCGTCACCAGCATCTGTCTTGCCGAGCCCGATCGCGACCGGCTGGCGATGCGCAACATGAACGCGTGGTTCCCGCAGCGAAGCTATGGCGTGGTGATGCGCAAGGGCAAGTACCTGTCGGACGAGGCGCGCGACTTCATCGACCAGATCAGGCCGGGGTTGCTCACCCACCGCGAGCACGACGAGACGGGTCATTCCGAGCGCTGAACCCAAGGCCCGGAAAATGCGCGTCGCGCAGCACCGTTTGATCAGACCCCGAACGCCGCGCGACACCACTCGAACAGC
>JBOHYT010000255.1:0-8742 GCA_050738055.1 Rhodanobacteraceae bacterium | reverse complement strand
CGCGCGTTCGGCCAACGGATCGCGGCTTCCGCCGCTCCTACGACATCGCGAGATATTCGTCTTTGAGTTCGACGTAGTGATTGGCGGAGTAGCGCAGCGCGTCGATTTCGGACTCGGTGAGCCGGCGCACGCAGCGGGCGGGATTGCCGACCCAGAGCTCGCCCATCCCGACGATCTTGCCCGGCGCGACCACCGCGCCGGCGCCGACCAGCGCGTGGCGTCGCACGACCGCGCCATCCAGCAAGGTCGCGTGCATCCCGATCAGGCACAGGTCCTCGACCGTGCAGGCGTGCACGACGGCGTTGTGGCCGATGGTGACATCGCTGCCGACGACGCAGGAAAATCCGCCGGGCGAATACGGACCATCGTGGGTCACGTGCAGCACCGTGCCATCCTGGATATTGGTGCGCGCGCCGACGCGGATGCATTCCACGTCGCCGCGCACCACGGCGCCCGGCCAGATCGACGCATCGTCGCCCAGTTCCACGTCGCCGATCACGGTAGCAGCGGAGTCCACATACACGCGTGCGCCGAAGCGGGGCGCCGTGCCTCGAAACGTCCGAACGTTGTTCATCGCGCTTGGTTCCTGCAGGGATCTCGAACCTGAATCGTAGCGACGGCGCACCTCCATGGAAACGTCCGCCGTTCGCTGCAATGCGTTCCGGGACTGGGCACCGCGCGTCGAGGCTCATTCGCCGTTGCCACGCGTGGCCGGCGTGCGCAGCGCGTCCCGGGTGCAGCGATAACCGATCTCGATGGCACGGTCGAACTTGCGCCAGTCGAACATGCCGACCTCGCGCATGTCCGGGCGCAGCACCAGGTCGGCCAGTTCGCGCCGCCGCGCGCTGCCGCTTTCGGAATTGACCATGCCGGCGCGGATCAGGATCGCGAACGCGCCGGGGCGATGGTGCAGGGACTTGCGTTCCGCCCATAGCGTCGGCCAGGGTGGCGACGCGGTTTCTTCGATGTCCGCGCGAAGGCTGTCGTCGGCGCCGATGTCGACGGCGATTACGCGCCCATGGATTTCCTCCGCCAGCACGTCAGTCGGCAGGTTGTTGATGACGCCGCCATCGACGAAAACGTGTCCCTGGTGAAACAGCGGCGGCAGGATGCCCGGCACCGCGCTGGACGCGCGCAGCCAGCGCCACAGCAGCCCCTCGCGATGCACGGCCGTGGTGCCCAGCGTCAGATCCGCCGACACGCAGGCGAACGGGATCGGCAGGTCCTCGATGTCGATTTCCCCGACCGCCTCGCGCAGCAGCATCGTCGTGCGCCCACCCCGGGTCAGCGCCACCAGCGGCAGCGTCCAGTCTCCGAGTGGTTTGCCTTCCACGAACGCGTGGTGGAAGGCCGCACGCAGCTTGCCGTCGTCCCACTCGTAGGCGATGCCGGCGCCGATGATCGCACCGATGCTGGTGCCGACCACGCTGTCGGTGGTGATGCCGCTTTCGCGCAGGGCCTGCACCACGCCGATCTGCGCGAAGCCACGCGCGCCGCCGCCCGACAGTACCAGCGCGTTGCTGTTGCCGGACAGCAGCCGTGCGATGCGCGCCATGTCGCCGTGGTGGCGCCAATGATGGTGGTGCAATTCGGATCTGCCCACGCGCGCCCGCCACGCGCGGGCGGCGCCATAGATGAACTTGCCGCGTGGGTGGTGCAGCACCAGATGGCGGGGCCGGTGATGGGTGGCTTCGATCATCGCCTTGCGGGTTTGCGGACGACCCTCGTCCCCGGATCGACCGTTGCCGACCGGATACGGCCACGCCACCGCCGGGCGTTCGGCTTCGACGACCAGCAACAGCGCATCCGCCTGGCGCTGGCACAGCCTTCGCCAAGCGGCATCGCCGTCGGCGAGATACAGCACGAAGAGGTGTTCGGATTCGCGCGCGGTGAACCAGTCGGTGTCGCGGTTCTGCCCGAGACCGGCATCGATCACCAGGCAATCGCCCCACGCCAGCAACTGCTGTTGCAGGCTCTCCGCGAAGGCATGCGCGTCGAGGCCGTGATCGAACGGCAGGATCGCGAAGGTGCGCGGCGGACTGGTGGCTTCGTCGCGCGGGTCGCGCAGCAGCCGTCGCACTGCGATTCGCGCCGCGCCGAGCATGGCCTCCGGGTGCCGCGCGATGACTTTCTCGAAGCCTTCACGCGAGAGCCGCAGCAATTCCGAATCGCGCAGCGCGCGCACGCTGTGGGTGCGCTTCTCGTCGGCCAGCAGGCCGATTTCGCCCAACGTCTCACCCGCCGGTATCACCCCGAGCATGCGCGGCGGTCCGCCGATCAGCGGCGTGCCAAACAGTCCGAGGCTGCCGGATTTCAGCAGGAACAGGGCATCGGACTCCTCGCCGCGGTGGTAGAGCGGCGCGCCGCCCGGCAACAGGAACCACGCCATCTCGTCCAGCAGGGCATCCAGTTCCTGACGCTTGAGGTGGCCGAAAACGGAAGTGGCCGCCAGCAGGGCACGCAGGTCGGTGGCCGGTGTGGTTGGCATTCCGCGATTTTAGGCGCATCGCCATGCCAAGTGGCCCACGTGGCGCGGCATCGTCCGACCACGCTTGATTTCCGCCAACGGCAACGCCACGCTGACCGGCCTGCCCGGAGAGATCATGACCATCGACAACAACCCTCTGCTCGGCGACGCGCCGTTGCCTGCCTTCTCGACGATCCGCGCCGGCGATGTCGGGCCCGCGATCGACAGGATCCTGGCCGGCTACCAGGCCGGTATCGACGCGCTCGTGGCGCCCGCGGCGCCCCACGACTTCGCCCACGTGATGCTGGAATCCGAACGCCTCGACCAGCGCCTCGCGCGGGCCTGGGCGCCGGTTTCGCACCTGCACGCCGTCGCCGACAATCCGGAACTGCGTGCGGCGTATGACGCGGCGCTGGAGGCGATCACCGATTTCGAAACCGCGCTGGGACAAAACCGCGATTACTACGCGGCCGTCCAGGCGGTCGCCGACGCGCCCGGGTTTCCGGAACGCGCCCGCCCCGAGCGCGCGCTGGTCGAACACGCGCTGCGGGATTTCCGGCTGTCCGGCGTGGCGCTGGAAGAGCCGGCGCGCACGCGGTTTCGCGCAATCGCCAACGAGCTGGCCCGCCTCACGACAGAGTTCGCCCACGCGGTGCTGGATGCCACCGATGCCTGGCACCAGCACATCGTGGACGAGCGCGACCTCGCCGGCATCCCGGCATCCGGTCGCGCGGTGCTGCGCGAATACGCGCGCGAGCGCCAACTCGACGGCTGGCTGGTGACGCTGAAGCAGCCCGCGGTGCAGGCGGTGCTGACCTATGCGGCGGACCGTTCGCTGCGCGAGCGGGTGTACTGGGCGTACCAGACCCGCGCGTCGGACGAGGGTCCCAACGCCGGCAAGTTCGACAACTCAGCGCGCATGGAGAAGATCCTCTCGTTGCGCCACGAGGCTGCGAAGCTGCTCGATTTTGCGAACGCGGCCGAGGAGTCGCTGGCCACCAAGATGGCGAAGACGCCGGGCGAGGTCCTCGCGTTCCTGCGCGATCTCGTCGCGCGTGCGAAGCCGGTGGCGCAGCGCGAGATGGAGGAGCTGCGCGGGTACGCCCGCAACGAACTGGCTTTGGATTCGCTGGAAGCGTGGGACGTGGCATACGCTTCGGAGAAATTGCGCCTTGCCCGCTACGCGCTCGATGAAGAGCAATTGAAAGCGTATTTTCCGCTGCCGGCGGTTCTGGACGGATTGTTCGCCATCGTCGCCCGGCTGTACGACATTACCATCGAGTCGGTGCGCGAAGGGGTCGAGCTCTGGCACCCGGACGTGCGGTATTGCGAGGTGCGGGACGCGGGCGGGCAGGTGATCGCAGGCGTGTACCTGGATCTGTGCGCGCGTTCGGGCAAGCGTGGCGGCGCCTGGATGGATGTGTGCCGCGCGCGTTTCCGGGACGGCGGCGAACTCCAGTTGCCGATCGCGTTCCTGACCTGCAATTTCGCGCCGCCTGCGGGTGGACATCCGTCGTTGCTGACCCACGACGACGTACAAACGATCTTCCACGAATTCGGGCACGGCCTGCATCACCTGCTGACCCGCATCGACCTGCCTTCGATCGGCGGGATCGACGGCGTGGAATGGGATGCGGTCGAGCTGCCCAGCCAGTTCATGGAGAACTTCTGCTGGAACCGCCAGGCGCTCGGCCTGTTCGCGAAACACTGGTCGAGCGGCGAGCGCCTGCCGGATGAATTGTTCGACAGGATGCTCGACGCGCGGCATTTCCAGGCAGGCCTGTTCCTGGTGCGGCAGCTCGAATTCGCGCTGTTCGATTTCCTCCTGCACCTCGACTTCGACCCGGCGCGCGGTGCGCGGGTGTTGGAAACGCTCGACGCGGTGCGGCGCGAAGTCGCGGTGTTGCAGCCGCCCGCATGGCAACGCTTCCCGCACGCATTCACGCATGTCTTTGCGGGCGGCTATGCGGCCGGTTACTACAGTTACCTGTGGGCCGAAGTCCTGTCGGCCGATGTGTTCGGCGCATTCGAGGAGAGCGCCGGGGAAACCGGCGAGGTCGTCGATCCCGCAACCGGGGCCCGGTTTCGCGACGAGGTGCTCGGCGTGGGCGCCAGCCGCCCCGCGCTGGAAAGTTTCATCGCGTTCCGCGGTCGCGCGCCGCAGCCGGACGCGTTGTTGAAGTCGTACGGGCTCACGGGTTGACGGCGCTGGATCCGTGGATGGCGGGTCAAGACCCGCCCTACGTCATTGCGGTAGGGCGGGTTTCAACCCGCCGTTGTGGTGCGCACCGACGCGAGCATGGCGCCACCCCGGTCGAGTGGTATCAATGACAGGGACCGCGGCGCGGTGTTTACAATGCCGCGATGCGCATCGCCTCCTGGAACGTCAACTCGTTGAAGGTGCGGCTGCCGCACCTCGAGCAGTGGTGCCGCGAGGCGCAGCCCGACGTGCTGGCGCTGCAGGAAACCAAGGTCGGCGACGACAAGTTTCCGCGCGAGGCGGTCGAGGCGCTCGGATATCACGTGGCGTTCTCCGGCGAGAAGGCCTACAACGGCGTCGCGATCCTGGCGCGCCAGCCGATGCTCGATGTCGTCGCGGGGGTGCCGGAATTTCATGATCCGCAGCGCCGGGTGCTGGCGGCGACCATCGGCGACGTGCGGATCGTCGACCTGTATGTGGTCAACGGTCAGAGCGTCGGCAGCGAGAAATACGCCTGGAAGCTCGAATGGCTGGCCGGCGTCACCGCGTACCTGCGTGCGGAGTTGCAGCGCTGCGGCAAGCTGGTCGTGCTCGGCGACTTCAACATCGCGCCGGAAGACCGCGACGTGCACGATCCGGAAGCCTGGCGCGACCAGGTGCTGTGTTCGGAGCCCGAACGCGCGGCGCTGCGTGCGATCCTCGCGCTCGGCTTCGTCGATTCGTTCCGTGCCTTCGAGGCTGGCGCCGGGCACTTCAGTTGGTGGGATTACCGGCGGGCCGCGTTCCGTCGCGACCTCGGCCTGCGCATCGACTTGATGCTCGCCAGCGAAACGTTGCGGGGGCGGATGGCGGCGGCATCGATCGACCGGACGCCGCGCACTTGGGAACGTCCCTCCGATCATGTTCCCGTCGTTCTGGAACTGGAGGATTGATCGTTGACGCAGTGGTCCCCACGACTCTCGCAGAGTCGCCTCACGGGCAACCCGACACCCCGTTGACACAAGGGTGACGCCCGGCGCCGGAAGTATCGGTCGGTGCTGAACGTGACGCCAATGCTTGCGAATCCGGGCTTCTGCCCCGATCATGCAGCCATGGATGCGACGCCCGCACCCCGCGAAATCATCGATGACACCGAGCTCGAGGTGCTCGATCGGTATCTGCGCGGACATGCGCAGGATTCCGACGAGACCATGCTGCTCGACGGTGTGCACGGCATGCTGACCGCGCTCGCGATCGGCCCCGATCCGGCGCTCCCCGAGGAATGGTTGCCCGAGGTGCTGCACGCGCCGTTCGAGAATCCCGAGCAGGGCGAGGCGGTGCTCGGGCTGCTCGCCAAGCTCAACGATTCGATTCCGGTCGAACTCGAGGGCGAGATGTACGAGCCCGTGCTGGGCGAGGTCGGCGCCGGCGAGCCGGTGCACAGCGATTTGACCGCGGCCGGCTGGTGCGAAGGCTTCAGCCGCGGCATCGATCTTCGCGCGCCGATCTGGGAGACGCGTCTGGCCGAAGACGGTGAGCTGCTCGAAATGCTGGGCCCGATCATGGCCCTCGCGGTCGACGAGGGCGTGCTCACCGCCGACGTGCCGATCGCCAAGCTCGAAAACCACGAATACGACGCGTGCCTCGCACAGATTCCCGACGCCGTGGAAGCCGTGGCGCACTACTGGCGTGTGCGCCCGCCGACCGAGCGCGAGCGCACGGCGGGTGGTGCGGCTTCTTCCAGCGCGTTTCCCAGCACGCCTGCGCGGCGCGGCGGCCGCTGGGTGCATTAGTTATGCGTTCGTCCCTGAACGCTGCTTCGGTGCGGCCTGCGTGGTCTGCCACGATTTCGTTCAACTGACACCAGAACGGCCATCCATGGCCTGACTTTTCACAACAGCCGCTCCGACCGGGGTGGCCAGAGGAAGCCTCCTTGTTTCCGGGGCGCTGCGGACGCATCTTGGGTGCAACGAAAACGCCCGGAGGTTGTTGCATGGCTTCCCGTACCATTACCCGCCGCGTGCGCGGCGTCCCTACGAGCGATGGCGCCGGCGTCAAGTTGACCCGCGTGATCGGCCAGCCGACGCTCGACTCGCTGGATCCGTTTCTGTTGCTGGACGAGTTCGGTTCGGACTCGGCGACGGATTACCTCGCAGGTTTTCCCGATCACCCGCATCGAGGCTTCGAGACCGTCACCTACATGCTGGACGGGCGGATGCGTCACCGCGACAACCACGGCAATTCCGGCCTGCTGGAATCGGGCAGCGTGCAATGGATGACCGCAGGCCGCGGCATCGTGCATTCGGAAATGCCGGAGCAGGAACACGGCCTGATGCGCGGCTTCCAGTTGTGGGTGAACCTTGCCGCCAGCGACAAGATGACGACGCCACGCTACCAGGATATCGCGCCGGAAAAGATTCCGACGGTCGAGCCCGCGCCGGGTGCCCGGGTACGCGTGGTCGCCGGCGACCTGTTCGGTGCCACCGGGCCTGTCAGCGGGATCGCCATCGCGCCGGTGTATCTCGACATCGCCCTCGAGCCCGGCGCGCAATTGTCCGTGCCGCTGCCGGACGGCCACAGCGCGTTCGCCTACGTGTTCGAAGGTGACACGCTCCACATCGGTGCGGACGTGCTCGGTCTGCGCGAACTCGGCGTGTTGTCGAAGGGCGACGCCGTCGAACTTGCGGTGCCGGCGGAGGCGAAGGCCGCGCGCGTGCTGCTGGTCGCCGGCCGCCCGCTCAACGAGCCGGTCGCGCGTTACGGCCCGTTCGTGATGAACACGCCCGAGCAGATCGTGCAGGCGATGCAGGATTACCAGTCGGGAAGGTTCTGAGACGAAAAGCCGGTCGGGCCTTCCGGCCCTCCTACAAAAGCCGTTCCGCCTGCGGTGGCCTTTCGGCCCTCCTACAGAAGCACGTCATGGTAGGAGGGCCGGAAGGCCCGATCACGGTCGGAGCCGCTGTTGCGAAAAGTCAGGGCAGGGATGCCCGTTCTGGGGGTCCGTGACCCGGAACGTTTTCGGTTGTACGCACATCGGACGGAGCAGCAATCAGGGACGATCGCAAAAATAAACCACAAAAAACCGGACGGCTTGCGCCGTCCGGTTGAAGTCGCGCTACAGGAGGGAGGGGGATCTCCGCCGCGCGTACTTTCCTTGATACCTCGCGGGAGGTATCTTTTTCGATCCCTCTCGGGATCAGCGCGCCTTCTTGGCGGTCGTCGTGGCTGCGTCGTTGGCAGCCTTCACGCTGTGGCGGGCCAGGCTGCCGAACTCTTCGGCGGTCTTCTGCGCGACGCCCAACATTTCCTGGCTGGTCGCATAGGCGGCTTCGGCGCTGTCACGCGCGAAGTCGATGCCCTTCGGCCACAGTGCCGTGACGTCCTGCATTTCGCGGGCGTCCAGCGAATCGGCGACGAACGCAAGGTTCGACTTGGCCTGCGACTCGAGTGCCTTGACCTGCAGGGTCTGGATTTCGGCGATGCCCTTCAGCGCAGCAAGCTGCGTCTTGTAGGCCTGCTCGGCGAACTGCCTGCCGAAGTCGAGCGATTGCTTCTGGATTTGGCTGTACATGGTGGAAACCTCTTTGCGGGGTGGATCGGGAGTAGCGACTACTCTAGTGCAATCAATTGTGCAGTGCAACATAAATTTCCAGATATTTATGGTTTGTTAATATAATTAGTTAAATATCAAATAGATATGTATACGCAGTGTTTTGCGAAACATGCTGTACTGCAACGAATCAGAGCCGGATTGCGCCGGGTGTCTTGCCGACCTCGCCGCCCGGACGGCCGTGGATGCGTCGGCAAAACCGGTGGGTGCGGGCTTGCGGCAGGACCCGTGGATCTATCCGCCTTGATTGCCACCCGCGCGGAAGAACTCATGGAGGATTACTTTTGTCAACTTGAGTTAATATGGGATCTGGTGTTTGCTCGGCGGAGCGGGCCACGCTGCACAGGCCGGGAGATAGGGAGAGCATGCAGAGCGAAGCGAACGATGGACGTGTGTCCGTGACACAGCCTGGACCGGCACGCGCGGTGGCGCCCGGTTGCGTGCTCGCGTGGCGGGAACCTCTCCGCGATTTTCCGCGCCGACGCG
>JBOHYT010000254.1:0-3320 GCA_050738055.1 Rhodanobacteraceae bacterium | reverse complement strand
CCGGAGTACAGGTCACCCGCAGCGGAGCGCTTTCCGGCTGGCGGATGTTCGTCGTGATGCGCTGCAACTCGTGCAGATCATGGATGATCCTCTCGATGCGGTTGCGCAACAGCATCGCCTGCTCGGTCGGCTGCAGCCGGCCGTGCACCCGGCTGAACAGGGCAAAGCCGAGCTGGTCCTCGGCATGCTGCAGGGCCTTGCTGGCAGCCGGTTGCGAAATATTGAGGAGTTCCGCCGCCCCGGTCAGGCTGCCTGTCGTCAGGACCGCGTGAAACAGTTCGATGTATCGCAGGTGCATGTCGAATCTTCATCCGCTCGGCCGATGGATTATGCAACACGGGGCTGCCTCCGCCACGCAACGGTTTTCCGTCGGATGGCACTTGCGCGATCCAACGGGGCCTTTCGTCCAGAACCTCCGGTTATGACATCTGTCCGTCTTTTCATTGGCGGCTCATGGCTGCCGATGATTATGCTCTACCCGGTTCAGGAGGGTGGCCGAATGTCCGCTGGGGCAAGGCATTCCACATCAGATCGCGGCGCGACGATGGCGGCGGCACGCTGGGGGCCACCTTACCTGTTGTACCTCGGGAATGCCGTGGACGATCTCGCGATCAAGACGGCGAGGGGACTGGCGTACTGGCGTCCGCACTGGTGCCTCGGCCAGTACCGCCACTCCGAATCCATCCCGTCGCTTGGTTTGCCGGACATGAGCATGGCGCGGGCCAGGGACGAGGGCGCAGACACCATGGTCGTCGGCACCGCGAATGCGGGCGGTACCATGGCGCCGGAGGTCGTCGCCGACGTGGTCGCGGCGCTGGACGCCGGCCTGAACGTGGTGGCGGGGTTGCACCAGAAGCTGCACGAGAATCCGGACATCGCCGCCGCGGCGCGGCGCAACGGTCGGGTCCTGTTCGATGCGCGTGATCCAACGCCGGACATCGCTGTCGGCACCGGGAGCCCGCGCGCGGGCCGGCGGTTGCTCACGGTGGGAACCGACTGCTCGGTCGGAAAAATGTACACCGCACTCGCGATCGAGCGCGCGATGCGCAAGCGTGGCCGCTTGGCGGATTTTCGTGCCACGGGACAAACAGGAATTTTCGTCGCCGGTTCCGGAATCGCGATCGATGCGGTAATCGCCGATTTCATTTCCGGCGCGGTCGAGCGGATCTCGCCCGCACGCATCGACGGAGGTTGGGACCTCATCGAGGGTCAGGGCTCGCTGTTCCACCCGTCCTTCGCCGGCGTGTCGCTGGGACTGTTGCACGGAGCCCAGCCGGACGCATTGGTGCTGTGCCATGATCCGGCGCGCCGGCACATGCGCGGGCTGCCCGACTACCCGCTGCCCGCCCTGAAACTCTGCATCGAAGCCAACCTCGCCGCGGCGCGGCTGACCAACCCCGCGGTCGCGGCCGTCGGCGTCTCGCTCAACACCTCCAGCATGTCTGGCGCGGAAGCAGCGACAGCCTGCCGGAGGATCAGCGACCTGCTCGGGCTCCCTTGCTCGGACCCGGTAACGACGGGGGTCGATGCCATCGTGGACAACCTGCTCGCATGTTGCGCGAACTGATCGCCGAACACCGCTGTTTCCCGCTGCGGGCGCCGTTTCGCATCTCGCGTGGCGTCAAACTCGCCGCCGACGTGGTGACGGTCGAATTGCGCCAGGCCGGTACGGCCGGACGGGGAGAATGCGTACCGTATCCACGCTACGGGGAGTCGGTGGCGTCCGTGATGGAACAAGTGCAGTCGGTGCGCCGCGAGTTGGTTGCGGGAATGGGGCGCGACGAATTGCAGGTGAGGCTGCCGCCCGGGGCTGCGCGCAATGCACTGGACACGGCGTTGTGGGACTTGGAATCGCGACTGGACTCGGTGCCGGTGTGGGCCCGGCTCGCGCGTCCGCAACCTGCGCCGCTCGTGACGGCGTTGACCGTCGGCATCGATACCCCGGAGCAGATGGCGGTCGCGGCATCCCGGCTTGCCGAGGCTGCACTGATCAAGGTCAAGGTCGATGCGGACGCCCCGGCAGCCCGGATCGATGCCGTACGCCGCGCGGCACCCAACGCGCGTCTCATCGTCGATCCGAACGAAAGCTGGGACATCGGGCTGCTGCGCGACATGCAAGGCCCGCTCGAGCGCGCCGGCGTCAGCTTGCTGGAGCAACCGTTGCCCGCCGATGCGGACGACGCGTTGCTCGACTTCTCCGGTCGCATCCCGGTCTGTGCGGACGAGGCGTGCCACGTGACGTCGGACCTGCAGTGGCTGCGCGGCCGCTATCAGGTCGTCAATATCAAGCTGGACAAGACCGGTGGGTTGACCGAGGCGTGGCGTCTGTTGAACGCTGCGCGCACCGGAGGTTTCACGATCATGGTCGGCTGCATGGTGGGCTCGTCGCTGGGCATCGCACCTGCACTCGAAATCGCCCGCGAAGCGGCGTTCGTCGACCTCGATGGACCCTGCTGGCTGCAGGACGACTACCCCGATGGGGTGAGCGTAAGGGCAGGTCGGTTGTTTCCTCCGGCGCCCGGATTCTGGGGTAGCTGAAGACGGCAGCGTTCGCGCAGCGGCGGGATGTGCCGCCTCAAACCCCCGGTTATGCCAGGTACGCGTTTTTTCATTGGCGGGTCTCGCCCGCACGCGACTATCCTCGACCCCGTTGCATGGAGTGGGGCCGAATGTCCGATCGCCACCTTGCGAATTCTCGCGCGAACCGCGCCTGCCTCATCGTGCGCCGCCGGATCCGCAGGCCGCGTTGGGAACGGGCCGTGGGGCCGCTCTCAAGAAACAAATTACGTAAATCCTTGTTGCAGATCAAAGCCTTTACCACGGATCGACATGGATCACACGGATCTAAAGCCTTTATCCGTGCGCATCCGTGCAAATCCGTGGCAAAAAGGCTCTCAAGCTTCTTGTTGCTTCACGAGCGCCCGCCCCCGCGCGGGGTCGGGAAGCTGGTTGTTGATCGCGACACGTCCCCACCGTGACTGCCCCGTTCGCAATCGCCCGGAGCGAGATCGCCGATGACGTGTGCATGGATGGCGTCAACCTGCTGGCCTTGGCGCAACAAGTGGAGACGCCGTTCTACGCGTATTCCGCCAGCGCCATCCGGCAACGCATCGAAGCGCTGCAGGCGGCGCTGCAGGGGCTGGACGCGATGGCCTGCTACGCGGTCAAGGCCAATCCCAACCGCGCCATCCTCCAGTTGACGGCGGGCGCGGGGCTCGGCGCAGAAATCGTGTCGGGCGGCGAATTGCGGCGCTGCCTGCTGGCCGGCATCCCCGCGGGACGTATCGTGTTTTCCGGAGTGGGCAAGAGCGCTGAAGAGA
>JBOHYT010000253.1:0-12298 GCA_050738055.1 Rhodanobacteraceae bacterium | reverse complement strand
CCGGTGCTGAATCTCGCGCACGGCACGCCCACGGGGGGACCCGCCGTGACTTCGTCCTTCGATCTTGGACTGTCCTACGACCTCGAAGCGCTGCTCACCCACCCGCTGGCCAAACGCGCGGCGGATACCTCGGCACGCGAAGTCGATCTGAACCTGCTGTGGATGGAATGGCAGGTGATCGGCAAGGCCCGCGACCTGTTCGTGCACGATGTCTATCAAGCGAAGATGCTCGCCGTCTTGCGCGAAGAAGCCGGCGTGCTTGCGCGGCAACATGCGAAACTCGTCGCGGCAAGCGGTAACGGCGATGTCTCGCAGGCGGCCGTCGCCGCGGATCTGGCAGGGTTGCAGGCCGTCGAAACCCGCCTCCACGCCGCCGAACGCCAGGTTCTCAAGACGCGGCAGGACTTGAACGCCTTGCTGGGCCTTTCCGCCAAGGCGCGATTGCACCTCATCGGCCCGACAACCGTCGCAACGCCCAGCGCCGCGGAGGTGAAGCGTGGTCTTGCCGAACTGCCACGCCAGCGCCCCGACCTCCTGGCGTTGCGCTCGGGCTACCAAAGCGCGGATGCACGCTACCGCCAGGCGATCCTGGAACAATTTCCGGCGATCCAGGTCGGCTTCACCCGGGCGCGCGATGCCGATGCCATCTATACCCGAGGATTCCAGATCTCGCTGACCTTGCCGATCTTCAACCGCAACCGCGGCAACATCGCGATCGCCGAGGCCACGCGCAAGAAACTCCACGACGCATACGCGATCCGCTTGATGCAGGCGCGTGCCCAGGTTCAACAAATCCTGCAGCATCAAGCCTTGCTCGTGCGTCAGCGGGCACAACTGGAGAAGGCCGTTGCGTTCACCTCCAGGACCCTCGCGCGGCTCGGGAAAGTCGCCCTGCCGGGTGACGTCTCCGGCGTGGTCCGCGTACAACTGGAATCCAACGGGTTCGATCGTCGTCTGACCCTGTTGAGCCTCAACGAAGCCTTGCTCGAACAAAAGGCGGCACTGCAGACACTGCTGGGCGGAACGCTGCCGATTGGATGGGCGGCGCCGCGGCATCCTTCGGTCGACGGGATGCGCTGACACGCATTGGCATACGTCGCGCTCCCGCGCTTCCCGAGAGCTGACTGCCGTGACTGGTCGGAAGAGATCGCATGGCGACCATCGACCCATAGCCGAGGTCGGCCGAGCGCGGGTCACCGAAAGCAGGGTCGCCTCGCGGGATTCATGGCTGCGCTTCAAGGCCGGTCCGGTAACCTCTTGGCCAACGGTACAGCACCATGAGGTAACCAAAAATCAATGCGTAGATCACCGCAAGGCCGAACATGTTGCCGGGCATGCCGGTGGACCCCATGCCAAAAGGCCCGCCGAAGCCTTCCGCGGTCGACCAAATCACGAGCGAATAAATCAGCCCGATCGGCAGCATGATCCGCAACAGTTTGCCGCTCAGCAGACTCCATGCAATCACCACCTCGGCGATCGCGGCCAGCACCGCAAACGCGACCGGGCTGATAAGCGTGATGAGCGCGATCCATGCATGCAACCAGGCGACCACCCAGGCAGGCTGGCCGGCCTCCGCGCCGGAAAGGAAGCTGACAAAATGGGTGAAGAAATACGGTTGCAACTTGAACAAGGCGTCCCACGCCCACAGGAAACCGAACATGAGCTGCGCGGCGTGGGCCCATCGCAGCGCAAGTCCCCGGTCGGCGGGCGTCGCCGCGGGTTGGCTGATGCGCCAGGTCGTGCAGGTGAGAATCAACGCGATCAGGTAGGGTGGCGCGATCCCGGGATCCGTGCCGCCTGCATCCGGATTGAAGTCGCCACCGTGCTCGACGGCGATCCACATGACCAACAGATACACGATGCCGATCCACAACGCGGATCGCATGCCTTTGCCGGACAACAGCGTCAAGGCGAGGTACAGATCCAGGAAGAAGATCGCGGCGGCGGCAATGTGGACCCAGGGTGACGAGAACGGCGAGCCGAGAAACTGCGCGAGCGCATGCCGGGTCGCCCCCGACGATGCGGTCCAGGTGTCGTACAGCCAGACCACTCCGAAGAAGATGCGGAAATAATCGAATAACCGTGCCTGCAAAGGCGTGGTGAGCGAAGCCTGTGAACCTGAGAATTGGGGCTCGAACCCCAAGCCCCGAAAAACCATGGACGTCCAATTTGGCATTGCAGAACTCCGAAGGGATGCTGCAGTGGTGAGGTGGAACAGGGACCCGTACCGGAATGGCACTTGCTTGACGTCGTCTTCCTCGCGTTCGCGGGAATGAACCGTTCGTGCACTGCATTCAAGGCCGATCAAGGCGCGTCACCGCGTCGACCTTGCTTCAATGTGCCACCCCGCGCTTGGCAATCCGCTCGATCAGTGCGGTGGTTGATTTCTCGGGCAGCAAGGGCACCAGCACGACCCGGCCGCCGTTGGATTCCACTACATCACGGCCGATGACTTGCTCGACCTTGTAGTCCTGACCCTTGACCAGCACATCCGGCCGAACCGCCTGCAAGACATCGAGTGGCGTGTCTTCGTCGAAGATCGTGACGGCATCCACACAGGTCAGTGCGGCCAGCATGGCGGCGCGTTCGTGTTGCGGCACGACCGGTCGGCCGGGTCCCTTGAGGCGCTGCACGGAAGCGTCGCTGTTGATGGCCAGCACCAGCTTGTCGCCGCACCGGGCCGCCTGGTGCAGCAATGACAAATGACCCACGTGCAGCAGATCGAAGCATCCATTGGTGAAGACGATGCGATTTCCCGCCGCGCGCCAGCGCTCGACACATGCCACGAGCGGGACGCGCTCGAACAGTTTGCGGCTGCTCTCGCCACTCAACGCTTCGATGATCTCGCCGGGCTCGGCGCTGACCGTGCCGACCTTGCCGACCACGATGCCGGCGGCGGCGTTCGCCACGTACGCCGCATCGCCGAGTGTCGCACCGCAGGCCAGCGCGGTCGCCAACACCGCAACGACCGTGTCGCCGGCGCCCGTGGTGTCGAAAATCGCGCGTGCGCGCGCGGGTATCGCGAGCCATGGCTCGTCGGGCGACACCACCAGCATGCCGCGATCCCCGCGCTTGACGACCAGCGCCTCGACGCCCGCGTCCCGCGCCAGCGATTGCGCGGAGGTTGCGATGGTGTCTGCGTGATCCGGATCGAAGGTGCGCCCGGCCGCGATCTCCAGTTCGCGAAGGTTGGGTGTGATGACGCTGGCGCCGCGATAGGCGGTGAAATCCGGCCGCTTGGGATCCACCACGATCCGGATACCACGCTGCGCCACGTTGGCCGCGATCGTGGCAAGGAATTCGGGCGTCAGCGCCCCTTTCGCGTAATCGCTGAGGATGACCACGTTCGGGGCCGGGCCGCGCTCGAGGCTTTCGATCATCCAGCGTGCCGCAGCGGACGGGCACGGCGCCGCGTGTTCCCAATCCAGCCGCACCAGTTGCTGATGCCGGGCGAGTGCCCGCAGCTTGCGGGAAGTTTGACGGTCATCGAGTTTCCGTACCGCGCGCGCGTCGATGCCGGATTCATCGCACAGCTTGAGGATCCGCGCGCCCGCGTCATCCGGCCCGACGAGCCCCGCAAGGCTCACGTGCGCGCCGAGCGCCGCGACTTGCCGGGCAACGTTGGCGGCGCCGCCGAGCCGGTACTCCACGCCGCGAACGCGCAGCACGGGCACCGGGGCTTCCGGGGAAATCCGCTCGACCTCGCCCGTCGCGTATTCGTCGAGCATGATGTCGCCCACGACCCACACGTTGAGATCGCGCGCACGGCCCAACAACGAGATCAACCTGGCCGAATCCACCTCGGGAATGTGATCGCTCATGGACGGCTTGCCCGGCGCGCGTTCTCTTCGAGCGCCTCGGCGACGGCATGGATGCAGACGTCGTGCACCTCCTGGATCCGTGCGACCACGCGCGAAGGCGCCCGCACCACGACGTCCGCGTGCGACGCGAGTTCACCGCCATCGCCGCCGGTCAGCGCGATCACCTTGCCGCCGATCGTCCGCATCGCCCTCGCGGCCGCCACCACATTCGCCGAATTGCCGCTGGTGCTGATCGCCACCAGCACGTCGCCGGGCGCCGCAATCGCTTCAATCTGTCGGGCGAACACGCGCTCGTAACCGTAGTCGTTGCCGATTGCGGTGAGGGTCATGGTGTCGGCGCTGAGCGCAACCGCCGCCAGCGCGCGGCGGTCGTCACGAAAACGGACGACCAGTTCTGCGACCAGGTGTTGCGCGGCGGCGGCACTGCCGCCATTGCCGCAGGCCAAGATCTTGTGCCAGCCATCGAGGCACGCCTGCAACGCCAAGATCGCCTCGGCGAGGCTCGGCGGCAGCGTGTCGGCAGCCTCCTGCATGACCGCAGTGTGTTCCGTGAACACCCGTTCAACGTTCATGAGAATGCGCCCGCTTGACGGATCGAATGGGACGACACGGCGACCGCGAATGCCAGGAGGTCCGCAAAGGCAGGAACCCGTTGTGCCGCCACGATCTTTTCGGTCAGTCGACCCTTGCCGGTACGCACCAGGACCGACGACACGTGGGCGGCCCAGGCGGCCTGCAGGTCGCGCAGGTCGTCGCCGACCGCAAGCGTCGCCGTGCGGGGAACGCCGGAGGCCTCGATTGCCTGCACCAGCAGACCCGGCGCGGGCTTACGGCAATCGCAGCCCGTCTCCGGTGCGTGCGGGCAGACCCACACCTGCTCGATCGCGCCGCCGGCGCGCGTCGCTTCATCGAGCATGTGCGCATGGATGGCGTCGAGATCGGCACGGTCCATGATGCCGCGCCCAACCCCGGCCTGATTGGTGGCGACGGACACGCGAATGCCGACGGCGTGCAGCAACTGGAGCCCTTCCAAGGCGCCGGGAAGCCATCGCCATTCGGACCAGTTCTTGAGGTAGCCGCCATCGGGCGGCTCACGATTCAACACGCCGTCGCGGTCGAGGATCACGTGTTCGACGCGCATGGTCATGGCGTCTTCAGCGGTAGCGATCGGGTTGCGACAGGTAATGCCGGACGTACTCGCGCACGCCGTCCTCGATGGACGTGAAGGGCTGGGCAAACCCCGCTTCGCGAAGACGATCCACCCGCGCCTGGGTGAAATATTGATAATGTTCCCGCATCGCTTCGGGCATCTCGCGGTAACGGATGCGCGCTGGCCGATCCAGTGCGGCAAACAGCGCGCCGATCACGTCGGCGAAACTGCGCGCCTGACCGGTACCGACGTTGAACAATCCGCTGACTTCGGGGTGATCGAGCAGCCACAGAACCACCGCCACGCAGTCCTCGACATACACGAAGTCCCGCTTCTGTTGCCCATCGGCAACGTCGGCGCGGTAGGACTTGAACAACGCCACTTCGTCGCCGCCGGCCGCCGTGGGGTAGTAGCGCGCGACCACGCTGCGCATGTCCCCCTTGTGGTATTCGTTCGGACCGTACACGTTGAAGAATTTCAGTCCCGCCCATTGCGGCGGAACCGCCTCACGGTCCGCAACCGCGCGGGCGACGCGCCGGTCGAACAGGTGTTTGCTCCACCCATAGAGGTTCAGCGGACGCAACTTCCCCAACGCCTCCGGCGAGCCGTCGTCGTCGTAACCCTGGTCGCCGCTGCCGTAGGTCGCAGCGGACGAGGCATACAGGAATCGCTTGCCGTGGCGGCCGCACCACTGCCACAGGTCCCGGGACAGCCGGAAGTTCACGTCGATCACCAAGTCGGCATCGGTCGCGCTGGTCGACGAGATGGCACCCATGTGGATGAGCGTTTCCAGTCCCTCGCCGTGCCGCTCCAGCCACGTGGTCAAACCTTCCGGGGCGACCACGTCGGCCAGCTCCGTCTTCGCAAGGTTGCGCCACTTGCCGTCCTGCCCCAGCCAATCGCAGATGGCAACGGACTGTCCGCGCCCGGCCAGCGCCGCAACAATGTTGGAGCCGATGAACCCCGCGCCGCCCGTGACCAGGATCATGTGTGGGTCTGCGCTGCCGACGGTGGAAAGCGGACAGGATAATGCACCTCAGTCCCCGCCATCCGCACGCGCCGGTGAGGTGCCGCGGGCAGGATCGGGTGTTGCGGCGGTGCCGTTGGCCTGGATCGTTTGCATCGCCGCGGCCACGCGTTGCGCCACCTGCTCGGGACTTTGTCCGTTGGTATCGATCGCGCAGCCGCCGTGGCCGTAAGGGGTGTACTTGGCGATGTCGGTCGCCGAGAACAGTCCGAAGGTGGGAACCCCGCTGGCGCAGGCCAGGTGCATCACGCCGCAATCGGCGCTGAGGAAGCCCATCATCGGCGAGATTACGGACGCGACTTCCCGAATGTCGGGAGAAAAAAAATTCGGAAAGCGTGCCGAGAGACGCGAGTGGCCATCGGGGGGGGCGATTTCGACGATCCTGGCGTCGGGAACCTGGGTGCGCAGCACTTCGATGCAACGCAACCACCACGCTTCGGGATAGCGCTTGGCTCCCCTCGCCTCGGCGAACACGCCGATCACGCGTGGCAGCGAGGTGCCGGCCGAGGTCAGCACGTGCAGGATTTGCTGTCCTCGCTGTTGTTCGGCTGGCGTGAGCTGGATGTCCAGCAGCGGATAGTCGGCGTCGGGTGCGGCGAGCGCCCGGCGCAGCAGGTAAACGGGCCACTTGGCCATGTGCGTCGGCGCCTGCCTGGCGTCCGCGCCCGGCGTATCGCCGGGCGCGCCGATGACCTGCGCCGCGTGTGCGATGGCGATGAGCCAACGGCTCGATTGCGAACCCTCGCAGGGATCGATCACGAGGTCGTAGTGCGCGCGCCGGAGTTGCGCCGCGATCCGCGCGGTCTGCAATGGGTGCCTGACCATGCGCCGGGACAGCGTGTAGATGTGACCGACGTTGCGGAACGTGCGGAACAACCCGGCGCCATCCTTGCCGGCCAGCACGATGTCGACTTCGGCGTCAGGCAGGATCTGCTGCAGTTCCTTCAGCAATGGCGTGAGCAGCAACAGGTTGCCGAGCCGGTGGTTGGGCCGGCAGATGAGGATACGGTGGATGGTTTGTCCAGGCACGCTGGCGATGGATTGCGAGTCCGCCGGCGAATGGCGCAACAGAGCCCCTGTTGCCGTCCGCGTCATGCGTCGGCGCAGTTCGTGCCAGTCAGACCCTGAAGACAACATGGTTCATGACCCCCGGTCAATCCATGCGTGCGCCCACGCGGAGTATGTCGACGGACGCTTTGTCGGCGCTTAGCAATCGCTTGGCAGTCGCCTGGGACACGCCAACGACGGCTGTGTGTGGGGTTTTCGCGGCATTCGCTGATCGGGGAGCGAGGACCCAATCGGGTTTACCGGACGTTGGTTCAACGATCGTCGATCTTCAGGATCTCGCCCGTTGCCGGGGCACAGACAAACACGTGGCCGGCGTTGTCGTTGGTGACGCAGTGGGCGTGCGGGGCGGTCTTGTAAACGGCCAGTGGCTTGAGGGTACCGGAGGGTGATACGTCGAAGATCGTGAGTGTTTCGGCCTTCGCTCCGGGCACGTACAGGTGCTGCAACCGCGGGCTGTAGCTGAGGATGTCGATGCCGGCGCCGGCTTGCGCGCTTGCCAGGACGTTGCCGTGCTGGGCGGCCGCGAGCGTGACGACCTTGCCGCTGCCGCAGCCCACGAACACGTGGTCGTGCGCCTCGTCGATCGCGATACCGTGCGAGCGCTTGCAGGTGTTCGGCCACTCGGCCAGCACCTTGTGCGTGGTCAGCTCCATTGCGACGGTCTTGCTCTTCCACAGGTTCGAATACGCGCGGTTGCGCCGGTTGTCGATTTCCAGCGATTCGGGCCCGCCCGGAATGTGGATCACGGTTTCCGGGGTGAGTACCGGTTTGGCACCCACCGTCAGCTTGAAGACCTGGATTTGCTGGTTGTCGGGTTCCGTGGCCCAGATTTCATGGGTGCGCGCGACGTAACGGATGTAATCCGGTCCGCCGGCGAGCGGCGTGCGGCCGACGATCGCGTGCGTGTGCGGGTCGATCGCGACGATTTCGTCGGGTTCGTGGTCGCTGGCGAACAGGTAGCCTTCGGCATACATCGCGGAGGTGGTGCCCTCGCGGTGCGACGAGCTGCTTGCGGCGGTCTTGCTCACCCGCGGGATCACGTTCAGCGCATCGGTGGCAGGCTCGATCAGCACCAGGTTGCCGGTAGCACCCGCGGGGATGGTGACACGGTGGAGCGCTGCGACGTAACCGATGTCATCGAACCCGATACCGTGTTGACCGCCGGGAATCTTGATGGTCGCTTGCGGTGCGCGTGGTGCGGAGGCGGCGAACGTCACGAGGGGTATGCCCAACAACAGGCAAGCGAGGACGAGTTTTTTCACAATGAAGCCTCTCGATCTGGAGGGTAACACCGTATGGATCACCAAGCTGTTGTGGCTCGTGTGACGGAGCCTGCCCCACGCCGGCATGGTCGCGGTATTCGGCGGGGCCAGTTCAAAACCGATGGATGAAGCCGACCTCGAAACCGTGCGGCAGCCAGCCCAGGATCAACGGCGACTGCCGATCCGCGGCCCAGATGCCAACGGCGGTGCCGATCGCCCAGCCGACCAGCACATCGCTTTGCCAGTGGCCGCGGGTCTTGACCCGCGCGATCGCGTCATACAGCGGCAGCAGTTCCAGCGCGTACACCGCCGGGTACTCGTGACGATACGCCACCACGAACGGCGTCACCGCGCCGGCAATGGCGGTCACCTCGCCGCTTGGGAAACTCTGGTAGCGGATGCCCTGGAAGAACAGGTTCGGATCGCTGGTTTGCGAGGGGCGTTCGCGCTGGAAGGTCCATTTCGCGACTTGCGAGATGGCCGACGACACCGCCATGGAATCCAGCGAACGCCAGAAGGTGTCGCCGAGCTTGTCCTGGTCGCCGAGGGCGAGCGAACCGCCCACCACGGTCAGGATGGTTCCATACATCAGGGCCTTCTGGTTGTTGCGCGCCCAGATGCCGCTGTTGTCGTAGGCGATGCGGTGGTCGATGCCGAACGGGCCGCTCGCCGCCTGCGACACCATGGGAACGGCCGCAAACCAGACCACGAACAGCAGGCAGAACGGGCGCCGCATGGCACTTCCCGGCGGGACAACGAACCTGCCGGGAATTGTGCGAGGCGACGCTTTGCGTTCGCTTAGCAAACGCCCGGGACGAAGGCGTCCGCGCGGCCGATGCGCGCGCGAACGCCTTCCGGCTGCCTCGTTCAGCCGCCGGTCGGATCGTGCGCGATCCGGGTCGCGTGGAGCTGTCCGCCTTGCCCCGTGACCTTGTAGTGCTGGATGCCTCGAGGCGCCGAGATATCGACGATCACGGCCGCACTGGCCCCCGATCCGGTCGCGTTCGCTTCCATCGCGGGGTTGTGTGCCGCGCGTTCGGCCGTTGCGATGGCGGGACCGAGTTTGAGGTTGGCATGGTCGAGCGCGTGCGCGCCGGCCTTGTCATCGCCGCGCGCCGGGCTGCTGCCGAGCACGTGGCCGCTGTTCGAGTCGATGCGCACGACCATCGGATGGCCATGGCGGAGCATGTCGACCTCGTACCAGTGTCCGCTGCCCTGGGATTCCATGCCGAAACCATACGCGGTGCCACCGCCGCGCTCGGCGATCGTCACGGCCCGGGTCGGCGTGATCTTGGCGCTGCGCGTGGCCATCGCCTCGGCGTGCTCGCCGGGGTCGGTCTGGGCGGCGGAGGCCTGCAGGCTGGCGAATCCGAGCGCTGCGGCGATGGCGGCGGTAATGACGAGCTTGGAGTACATGAGGTGGTCCTCGAGTAGGGCGTCGTCCTGACGCGGTAGGGTGATCCTGCACCTCCAAGCTTTCGTGGCACTTTGCGAAAGCTTCGGATTCGCTGAGTGGCACGCGATTGCGCATGCTGCTAGCTTCGCGGCATATCAAGACGGACGGTTGCCGTGAAGATTCTGCTGGTCGAAGACTCGCAACGTCTGCGCGAGACTCTTGCGCGGGGGCTGCGCGCGGGTGGCTTCGCCGTGGATGTTGCGGCGGACGGCGTGGAAGCGACCGGATTCCTCGCCGGTTACGACTACGACCACGTGGTACTGGACCTCGGATTGCCGCGCCTCGACGGCTTCGGCGTGTTGCGCGCCCTGCCGGCCGGCGGAAAGCGCCCGCGCGTGCTGGTACTGTCGGCGCGCGATCGGGTCGATGACCGGATCGAGGCGCTCAACGCGGGCGCCGACGATTACCTGGTGAAGCCGTTTTCGTTCGAGGAATTGCTGGCGCGCCTGCGCGCGCTGGCGCGGCGTCCGGTCGAGGCGCAGGCGGACGTGCTGGAGTACGCGGGCGTGCGGCTGGATCCGCAGGCACGCCGCGCGGAAGCGAATGGCGTGGTGCTGAATCTGACGCCGCGCGAATTCGCGCTGCTCGAGTTGCTGCTGCGCCATCGCGGGCAGGTGTTCACCCGCACTGCGATCCTGGAACGGATCGCCGGCAGCAACAGCGAGGCTTCCGACCGCAGCATCGAGGTGGTCGTGTTCAGCGTGCGCCGCAAGCTCGCCGACGCGGGCTGTACGGACCTGATCGAGAACCGCCGTGGCGCCGGGTACCTGATTTCGTGACACGCTTGGCCGCCCAGGCGCCGGGTCCCGGCCAGCGCGGAATGACGATGGGGCCGCGGCGGTCATGAGAACCTTTTCGTTGCGCGCCCGTTTGACGCTGCTGCTGGCGTTGGCGGCGCTGATCGCGTTGGGCATCGCCGCGCGGATTGTGGACTGGCGCGCCGATTCGGAGATGCAGCAGCGTTTCAACAGTTCGCTGCTGGCGCGCGCGCAGACGTTCGCGGCGCTGGTGCGCAGCGGCGACAGTGGCATCGAAATCGACGCGGTCACGGACCGCAAGGCGCGCTTTCCGGGCGGCACAGTGGACGACTGGTATGCCGTGACCTGCGGGCATCGCGTCATCGCGCAGAGCCATCCCGCGCCGCCGGTGCTCGCCGCGCGCTCCGCGCCGGACTTCGCCGACGTGCGCCTGCCGGGCGGCCGCAAATTGCGGATGGTCGTGCTGCGATTCCGGCCGGGCGTGGAAGACGACGATGGTGCGCCGACGGTGGCCGCGCCGGCCGCGGGGCCGGTCTGCGATCTGCGTTATGCGCTGGACCGCGGTCCGCTGGACGACCTCTTGCATACGCTGGACTGGACCCTGCTCGGCAGTATCCTCGGCGCCTGCGTGCTGGTGCTGTTGCTGACGCCGTGGCTGGTACACCGCGGCTTGCGTCCACTCGCGGTGCTGGATCGCGCGATGGCCGGCATCGGCCCCGATGCGCCCGGCGGGCGGTTGCCGGAAAGCGACACCACCGAACTGGTGCCGCTGGTCGAGCGTTTCAACGAGGTGCTCGCGCGCATGGATGCGGCGCTCGCCCGCGAGCGGCAGTTCGCGTCGGGACTCGCGCACGAATTCCGCACCCGGCTCGCGGAATTGCGCACGCTGGTCGACGTGGAAACGCGCTATCCGAGCGGGCACGACGTGCGCACGATCCTTGCCGAGGTCGGCAGTATCGGCGTGGAGCTTGAGGCGACCGTGACCGCGCTGCTGCAGTTGACGCGGATCCAGTCGGGGCTCGAGCAGTCGCATCCCGAGCATGTGCCGTTGCCGCCCTTGCTGGCGCGGGTCTGCGCGCGGCACCATGAAGCCGCACGGGCGCGCGGCTTGCACGTCGAAACCGAGCTCACCGGTGACCAGGACTTCGCGATCGACACGGATCCGGCGCTGCTCGAGATCGTGCTGGACAACCTGCTCGGCAACGCCACCGCCTACGCACCCGCCGGCAGCAAAGTCACGCTGCGCGCAAGCCCGGGCGGCATCGACGTGTGCAATGCGGCGCCCGCGCTGCAGCCGGACGATCTCGCCCAATTCGGCCGGCGTTTCTGGCGCAAGGACGCACAGGGCGCCGGCCACGCGGGCCTGGGCCTGGCGCTGGCTTCCGCCGCGGCGCGCGCACTGCGGATGCACCTCGAGTTCGATCTGCGCGACGGCCGGCTGCACGCAATGCTCGTGCTGCCGAAGCAATGACGCCTTCGACGCGTCCGCGCGAGCCGTGCCGCGTGCTACGGGTCGTTGCGCGTGACCCGCCGCCATTCGAGCCAGTTTGGTAGGGCGGAATCGGCGCAGCCGCTTCCGCCAAGGGCGAATCCGGCGGAAACCGCTTCGCGGGTTCCACCCTACGGCTCTGCGCGTGACCCGCCGCCATTCGAGGCAGTTTGGTAGGGCGGAATCGGCGCAGCCGCTTCCGCCAAGGGCGAATCCGGCGGAAACCGAATGGTGGAAACCGCTTCGCGGGTTCCACCCTACGCGGGT
>JBOHYT010000252.1:0-10949 GCA_050738055.1 Rhodanobacteraceae bacterium | reverse complement strand
CCGCCAAGGCGGCGGCACTCAAGCAGATCCAGGCAGCGATGGGCAAGCTGGGCGTCAAGGCCGAGGGGCCGGCGACGACGATCACGACCGAATGGGGCGATACCACCTACACCTTCGACTTCGCGGTTCCGATCGACACCACGACCATCAAGGTCGATGGCAACGAGTACGACCTGACGAAGCTCCCGCCGCGGCCGACGCAGGAGCAACTTGCCGCCGCGGCGGCCACCGCGTCCAGTGCAGCGTCCGCATCCAGCGCGGCGAAACCCGCGAGCGCAGGCAAGCCCGCGTCGTCTTCGTCGGCCGCGTCGAGGGCCGGGGACCCGGCCTCGTCGGCCAGCGCCGGCCTGCCGGCTTCGGCATCCTCGTCAGGCGCAGCCGCAGGGTCCTCGACGCCAGGCAATCTCGACAAGGAGAACCAGTTGATCGTCAACGAAAACGTGCGTGCCGCGATGTTGCCCGCGCGCGAAGTGCTGGAAGCGACCTGGACGGGCGAGGCCGGCGTGCCGCTCGTGCGGCTGGCATTGCAGGCGTATGCGAACACGCACGGCTACCAGTTCAACCAGACCGACAACCGCATGTACGACGAACTGGCGTCGCTGCCCGATGTGCCGGACCAGGACCAGGTCTATCGGGTGTTCCTGCCCGTGACGAACGCGCCCGCGCAGACACCCGAACAGATTTCCGGCAGCGCGAAGCCGCTCACCGCGATGGATCCGGCGGTCTGGTCCACCAAGGCGCCCGCGGAGTCGAAGAAGGCCGAAGCCGGCAAGAAGAAGGAGGCCGGCAAGAAGAAGGAAGCGCGCAAGCGCCCGGAGCACGCGAAGAGGCGGCATCACCGCTGAGCTGCGTGCTCATTGAGCCCTCCCCTTCAAGGGGAGGGTGGCGCGCAGCGCCGGGTGGGGATGGTGTTGAAGCGTCGCATGCTTCCACGCACGGCGGCAATGCACACCATCCCCTCCCGACCTCCCCCCCCTTGAAGGGGGAGGAGAAGCGGCGGCGCGCTGTTGCCACGCGCGTTCGAGGCGCGTGACCCAAGTTCTCGGCAGTGGCTAAACGCATCACCCCCCCTGCTAGAGTTTGCGCACGTTCCGCGTCGGCGCATGGCATCGATGATCGAAACCGAACACCTCGGCAAGCGCTACGGCAGGATCGATGCGGTGGCGGACCTCGGCCTGAGAGTGGCGCCGGGGCAGGTGCTGGCGCTGCTTGGGCCGAACGGTGCCGGCAAGACCACCACGATGCGCATGATTGCCGGATTCCTGATCCCTGACTCCGGCCGCGCGCGCGTCTGCGGACACGATGTCGTGCGTGAACCCATGCAAGCCCGGCGTGCGCTCGGATACCTGCCCGAAGGCGCGCCGAGCTACGGCGAACTGTCGGTCGCGGAGTTCCTGGCGTTCGCGGCGAGGGTGCGCGGGTTGAGCGGCATCCAGGGCAACCGGCGGTTGGACGAGATGATCGAACGCCTGCAGCTGCAACCCGTGCTCGCGCAGAGCATCGATACGCTGTCGAAGGGGTACCGGCGCCGGGTGTGCCTCGCCCAGGCGCTGCTGCACGATCCCCCGGTGCTGGTGCTCGACGAACCCACCGACGGCCTCGACCCCAATCAGCAGCGCGAGGTGCACGCGTTGATACGCGGCATGGCGCGCGATCGCGCGATCATCGTGTCGACGCATGCGCTCGACGAGGTGCGCGCTGCCTGCAACCGTGTGGCGATCCTCGCGCGTGGTCGCCTGCGCGCGCAGGGCACGCCGTCGGAACTCGAGCAGCAGTCGCGTTACCATCATGCGGTGAGCTTCCGCGCGCCGGCCAGCGCGCTGGCGCGCGAGCTTCTCGCGCGGCTCCCCGAGGTGGATTCGGTCGAGGTCGATCCCGTGGATGGCCGGATCACCGTGTTTCCGCGCGATGGCAGGGAGATTTTCCGCGTCGCGGTGAACCTGCTGGAAGAGCAGCGCGTGCGCGTGGATGAACTGCAGCTCGAACGCGGCCGGCTCGAAGACGTGTTCCGACGCGTAACCGATGACGCCGAAGGTATCCCGCGTGCAGCGTAAACAGCAAAATCATGGTCCGCAAATGAACGCGAATGAACGCAAATGATTGATGGTCGGGCCGCCTTGGGAGTCCTTGCTTTTGTTCGCCACTCCGGAATCGTGAAGGGATATCCGGGATCCAGTGCCTTCACGCATCAAGGAACGGCATCAAACGCGCAGGATTTCAGCTTGCGCCGGAATGACGAGCCGCCGGATTGCCCAGACGTTGCTTTGGTTTTTATTCGCGTTCTTTGCGTTCATTTGCGGACGAACTGCTCTTCTGCCCATTCACGGCACGCACGAACGACAAGGGCGATTCCATGCCCGGCATGACCCCAGACACAACGACGGAACTGCGCGGACGCCCGTTCGCCCGGGTGCTGCTGAGCGAACTGCGCGGTTGGATGCCGAGAAGATTCCACGTGCCGCGTAGAACAGCAAAACCATAGTCCGCAAATGAACGCAAAAAACGCAAATGGAATCAGGAGCCATGCGTGGCTCTATTGGCGTTCATTTGCGGATCATGCTGTTTGCACTTGGGCATGGCGATGACGGCAGCAGCATGCCAAGCGTGACTCCAGACGCAACGACGGAGCTTCGTGGACGGCCGTTCGCCGGCGTGCTGCTGCGCGAGCTGCGCGGTTACCTGATCACGCCGGTAGCGTGGCTGTTCGTGGTGATCTTCCTGTTGTTCGCCGGCGCGTTCACGTTTTACCTCGGAGCGTTCTTCGAGCGCGGACAGGCGGACCTCGAACCGTTCTTCCGGTTCCATCCTTGGTTGTACCTGGTGCTGGTGCCGGCACTCGCGATGCGGCTGTGGGCCGAGGAGCGCCGCAGCGGCACCCTCGAACTCCTGATGACGTTGCCGATCCGGCCGTGGCAAGCGGTGCTCGCGAAGTTCCTGGCTGCGTGGATCTACATCGGCTGCGCGCTCGCGCTGACCTTCCCGATGTGGCTTACCGTCAATTACCTCGGCCAACCCGACAACGGCGTGATCTTCGCCGGGTATGTCGGCAGTTTTCTGATGGCTGGCGCATTTCTCGCGATCAGCGAATGTCTGTCGGTGCTGACGCGCTCCCAGGTGGTCGCCTTCATCATCGCGGTCAGCGTGTGCCTGCTGTTCCTGCTCGCCGGCGATCCGCTGGTCCAGCAGCCGCTGCTGGTGCTCGGCTCGAACCGCCTCGCCGACGCGTTCTCGGACCTGAGCCTGCTGGCGCACTTCCACGCGATCGCGCGCGGCGTGCTTGATTTCGGCGACGTCGCCTACTTTGTCCTGACGATCTTCTTCTGGCTCGCAGCCAACGCGCTGATCCTGGACGCGAGACGCGGCGGATGAACCTGGGTCCGTCCGTACGCCGGCGCTGGTGGGTGCTGCTGCCCGTGCTGGCGGCGGTCTACGTGCTGCTGGTGCTCGGCGCGTCCCGGTGGCTGGAGGGCGATCGCATCGACCTGACCCGTGATCACTTGTACACGCTGTCGCCCGGAACCCTCGATATTCTCGACCATCTGCGGCAGCCGCTGGATCTGACCCTGTATTTCTCCGACACCGCAAGCCACGGGCTGCCCCAGGTGCGCGCCTACCACCAGCGGGTCGTGAACATGCTGGACGAAGTGGTGCGCAACGCGCACGGCCGCGTGCATCTCACGCAGATCGACCCGTTGCCGTTTTCCGAGGACGAGGACCGCGCCACCGCGGCGGGCCTGACTTCCGTCAGGGGCGAGGGTACCGGCCAGGCGATCTTCTTCGGACTCGCGGGTCGCAGCGCCGGGGACGGGAGAACCGCGACGATCCCGTTCTTCCTGCTTGCCAAGGAACGCTTCATCGAATACGACATTGCCAAGCTGCTGTACGACCTCAGCACGCAGCACAAGCCGCGCGTGGCGATCTACAGTGGCCTGCCCATCTGGGGTGACGGCAGCGATGGCAGTGCGGCGCCGTGGACGGCGCTGAAGCAACTCCGGCAATTGTTCGACGTGCAACGGCTGGACACCGACACGCTCGCTTCGTTGCGGTTCGGCAGCGTGGCCGCGCTGGTGGTGATCCAGCCGGTCGGATTGTCGCAGGCCGACCTGGACGCCGTGGACCGCTATGTGCAGCGCGGCGGGCACCTGCTGGTATTCGTGGACCCGGATTCGGAGGTCGGCGGCGACCAGGCTTCCGACCTGCCGGTACTGTTCCGGGCGTGGGGCGTGGACTTCGATCCGCACCGGGTGCTGCTGGATCGCTCGCGCGCGCTCATCGTGCAGTCGCCGGTCACCGGTGCTGCGGTGCGCAGTCCTGCGGTGCTCGGGCTGACCGGCGGCGAGCTCAACCGGCGCGATCCGGTTACCCGGGCGTTGAGCGTGATCAATGTTGCCTCGACCGGCTATTTCGGCCTGCTGCCGCACGCGACGACGCGGCTCGATCCGCTGATCCAGAGCACCACCGAGGCGATGTCGGTGCCGGCCGAGCGCGTGCGCGATGCGCGCGATCCCTCAGCGCTGTACAAGGACTACCATCCCGACGGCAAGCACTTCGCGATCGCGGTGCGGCTCGAAGGCGCACTGCCGAGCGCATTCCTGGGCGACACATCGACCGCGGCAAAACCGGCCACGCCCGAGGTGATCCTGGTCGGCGATACCGACCTGCTGTCGGACCGGTTGTGGGTGCAGACCAGCGCGTCGCAAGGCCAGACGCTGGTGAGCCCGTTCGCCAACAACGGCGATTTCTTCGTCAACGCCGTCGATGATCTCGCCGGACCGTCCGGCCTGATCGCGATCCGCGGCCGCGCCGTGGCCGAGCGTCGTTTCACACGGGTGGAGGCAATGCGCCGGCAGGCCGACGAGAAGTTCAAGGCCAAGCAACTCGAGCTGCAGGACGAGCTGGACCAGACCGAGGAACGGATCGCGGCGCTCAAGCAGGCTGCGCACGGTCGTGGCCAGAGCGCCGCCCAGAAGGCCGCGGTCGCGGAGTTCCTTGACCGCAAACTGAAAATCCGCGGCGAATTGCGTGCCGTACAACGCAGCCTCGACGCGGACATCGAAAACCTTTCCATGTTGCTGAAGTTCATCGATATCCTGCTGATGCCGATCCTGCTGGCGCTGGCCGGGCTGTTGTACGGCGCGTTGCGCATGCGCCGGCGCCGGGCCGGTGGGGGATGGCGATGAGCCGGGTTGCTTCCGGAACCGTTTCGGGTCGTCCGCGCTGGCCGGGCGTGGCCGCCGGCGTCGCGGGCGCGAGCGCGGTGGTGCTGGGCGCGTTGGGCGCGCACGCACTGCGCGGCACACTGTCCGCCGCAATGCTCGGGGTCTGGCAGACTTCCGTGCATTTTCAGTTCTGGCACGCGCTCGCGCTGGTCGCTTGCGCGCTGCTGGCGCGGCGCTCCCACGCCGCGTACCTTGGCGCGGTCCTGTTCACGCTGGGCATCGTGTTGTTCTGCGGCAGCCTGTATGCGCTCGCACTGGGCGCGCCTCGCTTCATCGGCGTGGTGACACCGCTCGGCGGATTGTGTTTCATCGTGGCGTGGGTGGCGCTGGGCGTGGCGTTGGTGTGCGATCGTCCGTGATCGCTGCGTCTCCGAACGGTTTTGCAGGATGGGTGGTTGCAAGTCTTGTGGCACCATTTCCCAAGATTTTTTTTACCACGGATTTGCACGGATGGACACGGATAAGAGCTTTCAATCCGTGTGATCCGTGTTGATCCGTGGTAAAAGTTTCCTGATTTGCAACAAGGGCGTATGGGATTTGTTTCTGGCAAGGAGTTCGGGTAGGCCGGCTCACGGCCGAAGGCCGGAGCCGGCAGTTCAGCGACTGGCAGGAATGCCGGCTCCGTCGCTGCGCTCCTTGAGCCGGCCTACGCAACTTGTTTCTTGCAAGGAGAGGCGAATGAAGCTGGACATGATTCCACGCGGCTTCGACGCCGAGGTCGCAGCCGCGCATCTCGCCCGGCGTGACCGCAGGCTCGCGACGTGGATGCGTCGGATCGGACCGATCGAGCGCGATTTTGCGCAGCGCTTCGACCCCGTCGATGCGCTCGCGCATTCGATCCTGTACCAGCAGCTTTCCGGCAAGGCCGCGGCGACCATCGCGGGCAGGGTCGAAGCGTTGATGCCGCGCGGCCGCCGGATCAGCGCGCTTGGCCTCGACACGGTCGACGACATGGCGCTGCGCGTCGCGGGCGTGTCGCGCAACAAGCTCTCCGCGCTGCGCGACCTCGCCGCGAAATCGCACGCGGGCATCGTGCCGACGCCGGCGCGCCTCGCCCGGATGCCCGACCAGGATCTGATCGAGCATCTGGTGCAGGTGCGTGGCATCGGACGCTGGACGGTCGAGATACTGCTGATGTTCCGGTTGGGCCGGCCCGACGTGCTGCCGATCCACGATCTGGGGGTGCGCAAGGGCGCGCAGATCGTGCACCGCCTCGATGCGCTTCCCGCGCCGTTGGCGTTGCAGGAACTTGGCGAGCGGTGGGGACCGTACCGGACACTGGCAAGTTTCTATCTCTGGAAGGTCGTCGGGTTCGCCAACCCGCCGAAACCCGGCGCGAAACCGGCGAAGCGATCGCAGGATTGAGCGGAGCCGTGCGGCAACCGCGCCGAGCCCGCCGACTCGGTAGTGCCTCGGTTTGAAAATGAACCCGTTCGCGAGGCTCAGGACTGGCTACGCGAGCGTAGCGAACGGAGTCGAAACGTCGCTGTCCTTCGACTTCGGTTCCATCTTTGTTCAAGATGGGGCCTACGCTCAGAGCCTGCCCCGGACTCGATCCGGGGACGAACGGAAATTTGGACGCTGGCCGTCACTTGCGAGGAAACCACCATGCTCACGACCGAACAACCCGGGACCTTTACCCTCGGCAGCCGTACCGTGAAACGCCTCGGCTACGGAGCCATGCAACTTGCCGGCCCCGGCGTATTCGGACCCCCGAAGGATCACGACGCGGCGCTGGCCGTGTTGCGCGAAGCCGTCGCGTCGGGAGTGGATCACATCGACACCTGCGACTACTACGGCCCGCATGTCACCAACCAGTTGATCCACGAAGCGCTCGCGCCGTATCCCGATGACCTGACCCTCGTCACCAAAATCGGCGCACGGCGTGATGACAAGGGCGCATGGTTGCCGGCCGCCTCGCCAGACGAGCTGACGCGGGCCGTGCACGACAATTTGCGCAATCTCGGGCTGGACGTGCTGGAGGTCGTCAACCTCCGGTGCATGTACGGTCGCGCGCCGACCGAAGGTTCGATCGAAGAATCGTTGACTGCGCTCGCCGAGCTGCAGCAACGAGGCCTCGTGCGCCATCTCGGGTTGAGCAACGTCACGCCCAAACAAGTCACGGAAGGCCGCCGAATCGCGGAAATCGTCTGCGTCCAGAACCACTACAACATCGCGCACCGTGGCGATGACGCACTGATCGACCGCTTGGCCGGCGATGGTATTGCCTACGTGCCATTCTTCCCGCTGGGCGGATTCAGCCCGTTGCAGTCGTCCACGCTCGATGATGTGGCCGCGCGCCTCGACGCCACCGCGATGCAGGTCGCGTTGGCCTGGTTGCTGCGACGCTCGCCGAACATCGTGCTGATCCCCGGCACCGCGTCCGTCTCGCATCTGCGCGAGAACCTCGCCAGCGCTGCACTCCGGTTGCCTGCCGATGAACTGGCCCGGCTGGACCACATTGGATCCCGGCCCGGATAAGGAGAGGGAGAGATGGGAGACGGGAGACGGGAGACGTGAGGCGTAAGGCGGGTCTTGACCCGCCGCGCGGCCCGCCCTCGCGAAACGAGCGACGGGAGAAGCGAGGCGTAGGGCGGGTCTTGACCCGCCGCACCGTCCACCATCGGGAGACGGGAGACGGGAGACGCGTCGTTATCGCTTGGTGCGCCAGCACCAATGCCACGGCTCATACGTGATGCCGTGGCGGTTGTCGCGGGGATAGGACAGTCCGAAGCCGAAGCTGCCGGCGCGATCCTGCAACCAGGCGAATGCCGGTGATTGCTCGAAGATTTCCTCGAGCGCGGCGAATCCGGGCGTCGTGAGATCCGCGCAACGCCCGCTGTGGTGCTCGCTGTATCCGGGCGCCGCGCTCACGCGCAGGATTTCGTCGATCGATTGACCGCGCGCGAGCTTGGCCTCGAGGATCCCGAGCTGGTATTCGATCGAGCGGAATGCCGAAACCACCTCAAGTTCGATGCCATCGCCAATCGCGGCTTCGCGCATCCGCGCGAGCGCGCGCGCCGCGTGCGGTTGCAGCCATTGCACTCGATCGTGGACGTTGCGTCCGATCGCCACCAGCCGCGAAGGCTCCCTTTGCGGCTGCAGATCCCGCTGGTGTCCGTAATCGCGCGGAACGCCCAAGGCGATGGCGCGGTCGATCAGGACCCGGCGTTCCGCGGCGTCGCGGCAGCGGCGCGGCGGCGCTGCACCGGCGTCGAGCGGGCCGGTGTCGCTGGCCATGCCGAGGTCAGTGCGAGGACGACGCCGGCGCCGCGCCGGGCGGTGCCAGCGCGCGGAGGTAGAAGCCCGCGATCTTGCCTTGGCTGTCGCACGCCAGTTGCGATACGAAATCGCCCTTCTCGAAATGCAACGGCGTGCTGACCACCGGCATGCCCTGGTACATCACCGTCTGAGAATCGCCGCGCGATTCGAGCTTGCCGAATTGGGCTCCCAGCGACCGCCAGGTCTGGCCGAGCTTGTCGGCGCTCAATCCCGCCTTCATGTGATCGTTGAAGTTCGAGCTGGCGGTCTTGAAGTCGCCTTGCTCGAGCTCATCGAGGAAACGGTGGGCGACGTGGCCGCATGCTTCGATGCGCGCCGCGTCGGCTTCGCCGGCCGCGGCATTGGCGTGTGCGCCGGAAGCCGGATGCGGCTTGCTGGCCATCGAGGAATGGGCGTTGTCCGGGATGCCACTGTTGCCGGGCGCCGATTGCGCGAAAGCCGGCGCGGCCAGCGCCATGACGGCGAGTGCAAGAAGGGTGCGTTGCATGCCTCGTGTCTCCGGGGGGTGGGGAAGAAGACCGGTATCGCCGTCGAGTGTGCCCGAAGCTGCGCGTTCGCGCAAAGCCGCCACCGCGAAGCGGAGCGGTCAATCTTCCGCGCCGGCGGGCGGCAGCATCCGGCGCAGGGTGTTGTCGCGTTGCCAGAAGTGGTGGAGCAGTGCAACGGCGGCGTGCGCCGCGGCGAGATACATCAATACCTTGCCGAAGGTTTCGTGGATGTCTTCGATCTGGTGGCCGAAGTGCCGGTCGGGCACCGGCACGTGCGGCAGCGGTATCCCGAGGAAGTCCCCACCCCGCCGGGTTCCACAGCCGGCTGGCGATGCCGAGCAGCGGTGTCGCAAACAGCAGCACATACAGGACAACGTGCACCGCCTTGGCGATCGCCATCTGCCAGCGCGGCGCGAACGGCACGATCGGTGGCGCGTGGCCCCCACGGCTGCGCACCAGCAGGCGCGGCAGCATCACCAGCAGGATGGCGATGCCGAATTGCATGTGCGCCCACTTGGCGGTGACCCGCAGCGCAGAGCCCCTGGGCGACCAGCCATGCAGGTAGATCAGCGCAAGCGCGCAGGCCACCAGCACGAACACCAGCCAGTGCAGGTGACGGATCCATGGCGAGTAGCGGGATTCTGGCATCGGTTGCTTATCGCGTTCGAAGGTTTGGCGCCAATGATAATCGTTCGCAATTGACCAGGGAAGGGATCAAGAGCAGAGCATTCGACACGGATCAACACGGATAAAAGCAGATGGAACGAATAGCCGGAATCCGCTGCTTGATCCGCGCTCATCCGCGCAAATCCGCGTCCAAACACTTCTGCGTTCCCGCGCGGCGGCAACAACGTTTGGGTAGGCCGGCTCAAGGCCGAAGGCCGGAGCTGGCAGCTCACGGACTGGCAGGAGTGCCGGCTCCGTCGCTGCGCTCCTTGAGCCGGCCTACCCAACTTCGGTGCCCCGGTCGACACGGATCACACGGGCCACGCGGGCCCGAAGCTTTTATCCGCCTCCATCCGCGCAAATCCGCGGCAAAAACGCTTCTGCTTTCGCGCACGAGAGTAAGCAGCCTCGCCCACAAAGGCTTCGACCACGAATCGACACGGATCATCCGGACCGAAAGCTTTATCCGTGTCCATCCGGGTGAATCCGTGGTAATGGCGTTTGCTCTTGTTACGCAAACGACGATGGCGGCCTCAGACAGGGCGACCCCGGGCGCCCACCGTCGTCCAGCCTTCCGGCCCCAGCACTTGCAGGCTGTCGAATCGGGCCTTGTAGCCCATCTTGGGATGGCCGGCGATCCAGTATCCCAGGTACAGGTGGGGCAATCCGCGTTGCCGGGCGAACTCGACTTGGCGCAGGATCGCGTAGGTGCCGAGGCCGCGCCTCGGCAGGTCCGGGTCGAAGAACGTGTACACCGCCGACAGGCCGGTGTCGCACACGTCGGTGACGGCGACCGCGACCAACTGGCCCGCCGCGCGGAACTCCAGGAACACCGTCGGGCTCCACGGCGCGGCGAGGAAATGTGAAAAATCCTCGTCGCTGGCGTCGTCCATGCCGCCGCCCGGGTGGCGTGTGTGCAGGTAGCGCGCGTACAGGGCTTGCCGCTCGTCGGTCAGGCCCGGCGCGCACTCGATCAGCGCGATGTCACGATTGGCTGCGAGGCAGCGACGCTGGCTGCGATTGGGCGTGAATGTCGCGACGTCGATCCGGCACGGCTCGCACGCATGGCAGCGCGGGCAATGCGGATGGTAGACGTGACCGCCGGCGCGACGAAAACCGCGGGCCAGCGACAGTGCGTAGAGCTTCGGCAGGTTGGCTGCGGCCGGATCGAGCACCAGGTTCTGCGCGGTGCGCGCATGGAAGTAGCCGCAGGCGTGGGGCAGGGTCTGGAACAGACGAACGCGTTCATTGCGCAGTGTCATTACCAGCCCAGGAACACCCTGGCTCCATAGAT
>JBOHYT010000251.1:0-2896 GCA_050738055.1 Rhodanobacteraceae bacterium | reverse complement strand
TCATCCCGGACAGCACATGGATGTGCGTTGATCCGGGATCCGGTTCCAGCGAAACTCATCCCGTGCAGCCCATGGATGGGCGATGACACGGGATCCGGACTCAAGGGTTGTCCAACCAACCAACGGTGTTCCCCAACGCCTTCCGCGCCAGTGCACGGGAGGCGTTTTCGTTTGCGGGCGCAACGGCAATCCGCAAATCGCCGCACCTGCGTATGCGTGCGTATCGTGAGATAATTCCAAGGTTGAATCGCTGCGGCGCGCCGTCGTCGCGCCGTCCCGAAGGAGTTTCCCGTGCCCAACCAGAATGTCACCCTGACCGCCGCCGATCGTTCCGTGTCCCTGCCGCTGGTCCAGGGCAGCCAGGGGCCGAGTTGCGTCGACATCTCGTCGCTCTACCACGAAACCGGCCACTTCACTTTCGACCCCGGATTTGCCGCGACCGCATCCTGCAAGAGCGCGATCACCTTCATTGATGGCGAAAAGGGCGTGCTGCTGTACCGCGGCTATCCGATCGAACAGCTTGCCGAGCATTCGAACTTCCTGGAGGTCGCGTACCTCCTGCTGGAAGGTGAGTTGCCCGGGCAGAAGGAGATGACCCGGTTCGAGCATGCGGTCACGCATCACACGATGATGCAGGAGTCGGTCAAGAACTTCCTGCACGGATTCCATTACGACGCGCACCCGATGGCGATGCTGTGCGCCTCGATCGCTTCGCTCTCCGCGTTCTACCACGACACCAACGACAATGCCGATCCCGCGCAGCGCAAGCTTGCGGCGATCCGTCTGATCGCCAAGATGCCGACCATCGCGGCGGCGGCCTACCGCTATTCGATCGGCTGGCCGATCCGTTACCCGCGCAACAACCTGGATTACGTCACGCGCTTCCTGCACATGATGTTCGAGGTGCCGAGCGAACCGCTGGAACTGAACCCGGTGGTGGCCGAGGCGCTGGATCTGCTGTTCATCCTGCACGCCGATCACGAGCAGAACGCCTCGACCTCGACCGTCCGGCTGGTCGGATCGACCGGCGCCAACCCGTATGCCTCGGTCGCGGCGGGGATCGCCGCGCTGTGGGGCCCCGCGCATGGCGGCGCCAACGAAGCCGTGTTGAAGATGCTCACTGAAATCGGGGATGCCAAGAATGTCGGCAACGCGGTCGCGCGCGCCAAGGACAAGGATTCCGGTTTTCGTCTGATGGGTTTCGGCCACCGCGTCTACAAGAACTTCGACCCGCGCGCCAAGATCATCCGCGCGAAATGCCACGAAGTGCTCGACAAGCTCGGGGTCCACGATCCCCTCCTGGAGGTTGCACTGAAGCTGGAGGAAGCGGCGCTCAAGGACGATTATTTCGTCGAGCACAAGCTGTACCCGAACGTGGATTTCTACTCCGGCATCATCTACAAGGCGTTGAAGATCCCGACCGAGATGTTCACGGTGATGTTCGCGATCGCACGCACGGCTGGCTGGATCGCGAACTGGATCGAGCAGCACGAAATGCCCGGCGACCGCATCGGGCGACCGCGACAGGTGTACGTCGGCGCGACCCCGCGCGACTACGTGGCGCCGGACAAGCGCTGACGACGGGAATCGGACTGCGGAGGCAGGATGCCGGAGCGAACATCGGCGAAGCCGATGGCCCGAAGGGCGAGCCGCAGGACGCGGCGAGTTTATCGAGAATCGGGAATCGAGAATCGCAAGCCTAACGAAGCTGTGATTTTGCTCGTCATTCCGGGGCCGCCGCAACTTACACAGCTTGCGTAGGTTGGGTTGAGTCCGTGCTCTATCAGGACGAAACCCAACGGTACGACGCAGGCAAGTTGGGGTTCGCAAAAAAGAGCCGCTCAACCTACGGAACGGCGTCGTAGGTTGGGGTGAGCGGCTTCTTGCGAACCCCAACGATGGTGATCGGACGGACGGTCCGACGTTGGGCTGACTTGGCGTCGTAGGTTGGGCTGACCCAGCTTTATCGGGGAAGCCCAACAGCACGCACCGACGAAATTTCATCGGCGTGCGGAGGCCGTTGGGTTTCGCAAAGAGCGCTCAACCCAACCTACGTCATTACGTCACTGCAAACGCAGTCCGCCTTCGCAGCAATGACGGGAGCCTGGACCGATCAGGGTTTCTCTGATGCGATTGCGCGCGCTATCGCGCGATTCCCGATTCCCGATTCCCGATTCCCGTCTCGTCGGCCAGCATCGCATCGACAACGGCCAGTGACGCCCGCTGCACCGGACGCTCGTCGATGCGGTCCAGCGGCGCCTGCCGGAGCGCATCACGCGGAAAGATCGTGACATCCACCGCGACGCCGCCGGCATCGAACCGCAGCACCGGGAATTCCCCGCTGCGGCTGCGGTCCAGCCGTACGCTGCGCGCGCGCGTCTCGAAAGCGACGCCATGATCGGTCAGCATTCCGGCGACCGCTTCCGGCACGTCGTCGAAGAGGTGCAGGGTCACCGGCGAATGGATGTCGGCGGTGCCCTCCAGCACCGGCCCGACCAGCCGCGGCTCGAAGCGCGCGAGAAAGCGCATCGCATCGCGCGCGGTTTCCAGGCGGAACTGCTGCGCACGCGGTTGCTCGTCCGCGCGGAACAGGCGCTGGTGTTCGCGCAGCGCATCCTCGATCTCGCGGTTGCGCGGCAGGTGGCCTTCGTCGGTGATGCCGATCCGCTGCGCCGCCTTGCGTTTGGCCATCCGGTAATCGCGGATGCCCTGCTCGCTGATCATGCGCGCGGCCTCGAGCGCGACGCGCCGACGCAACTGGTGGGCGCGGCCTTCTGCATGGATGCGGTGAAACTCGGCGGTCTTGCGCATGGAAATCACCCTGTAGCCGCGTTGGGGTGAGTGTCGCAAATGCGTGAGAAAAGCGCAAAGGCGGCGACGGGACTCGGGACTCGGG
>JBOHYT010000250.1:0-12807 GCA_050738055.1 Rhodanobacteraceae bacterium | reverse complement strand
CCGCCCGTACCAGAGTTGTCGCCGCGTGGATGCCAGTCCTTGGGCGGACCCGGCTCACGGCCTTCCATGATCGCGGCGATCTGCGCCCTGTCGATAGTCTCGTACTGGAGCAGCGCCGCGGCCATCGCATGCAGCTTGGTGAGGTCGTCGGTGAGGATCTGACGTGCGCGGTTGTAGGCCGTGTCGATCACTTCGCGCACCGCGATGTCGATCTTGCGCGCAGTCTCGTCCGACACGTTCTTGTGCTGGCTCACCGAGCGGCCGAGGAAGACCTCTTCTTCGTCCTCGGCGTAGGTCATCGGCCCGAGTTCGGTCGACAGTCCGTACTTGGTGACCATGTCGCGGGCGAGCTGGGTCGCGCGCTGGATGTCGTTGGAGGCACCGGTGGTGACCTTCTCGCTGCCGAAAATCAGTTCCTCGGCGACCCGGCCGCCAAACAGGCTGGCCAGCCTGCTTTCCAGCGACAGCTTGCTGTGGCTGTAGCGATCCTGTTCCGGCAGGAACAAGGTGACGCCGAGCGCGCGGCCGCGCGGAATGATCGTGACCTTGTGCACCGGATCGTGGTCGGGCACCGAAAGTCCGACGATCGCATGGCCCGACTCGTGGTACGCGGTGAGCTTCTTTTCGTCCTCGCTCATGATCATGGAGCGCCGTTCGGAGCCCATCATGATCTTGTCCTTGGCGCGCTCGAAGAAATCCATCCGCACGTCGCGGGCGTTCTCGCGCGCCGCGAACAGCGCGGCTTCGTTCACCAGGTTGGCAAGGTCCGCACCCGAGAAGCCCGGCGTGCCGCGCGCGATCGTGAGCGGATCGACATCGGCGCCAATCGGCACCTTGCGCATGTGCACTTTCAGGATCTGCTCGCGGCCTTTCAGGTCCGGCAGCGGCACTACCACCTGGCGGTCGAAGCGGCCCGGCCGCAGCAGGGCCGGATCGAGCACGTCGGGACGGTTGGTCGCGGCGATCACGATCACGCCCTCACTGCCCTCGAAACCGTCCATCTCGACCAGCAACTGATTCAGCGTCTGCTCGCGCTCGTCGTGACCACCACCCAAACCGGCGCCGCGATGGCGGCCGACCGCGTCGATCTCGTCGATGAAGATGATGCACGGCGCGTGTTTCTTGGCCTGCTCGAACATGTCGCGCACACGTGCGGCACCGACACCGACGAACATTTCGACGAAGTCGGAACCGGAGATCGAGAAGAACGGCACCTTGGCCTCGCCGGCGATGGCTTTCGCCAGCAGGGTCTTGCCGGTGCCGGGCGAACCAACCATCAGTACGCCGCGCGGAATCTTGCCGCCGAGCTTGGTGAACTTGGACGGGTCGCGCAGGAAGTCGACCAGTTCGGAAACTTCTTCCTTGGCCTCCTCGCAGCCCGCGACGTCGTTGAAGGTGACCTTGATCTGGTCCTCGCCCTGCAACTTGGCGCGCGAGCGTCCGAAGCTCATGGCCCCGCGACCGCCTGCGCCCGACTGCATCTGGCGGAAGATGTAGAAAAGCAACCCGAACACCACGATGAACGGCAGCCATTCGATGATCAGCCGCACCAACGAGAAGCCGTTGTCGCCAGGCTTCTGGGTGGTCTTGACCCGGTGCGATTCGAGCAGCGGCAACAGGCTGTTGTCGCCGACCGCGGGCAACACCGTGCGCAACTCGTTGCCGTCCTTGAGCTTGCCGGTAATCACCGGCGGCATGTTGGCACTGATGGTGATCGACGACACGTTGTCGTTCTTCACCTGCTGCACGAACTCGGAATAGGACATCTGCTGTTCGCTGCCGGCCATGCGCGGACTCAGGCTCTGGTAGACCAGGACCACGATCACCGCAACCACCAGCCACAGCAGAATGTTCTTGGTCAAATCATTCATCGGGGGCTTCATCTTCACATGCCTCCTGCGCCAGCACCCGCGCGCTCCTGCACGGGCACCTTGCGAACCACTGCCTTGCAATGGATTTCCGGGCGATTCATGTTTCAGGCCTTCCTGCCGAGCGCCAGCGCATAGACCTCGCGCGAACGCGCGCGCGAGGCCTTCGGCTTGCGCAGTGTCACCCGCGCGAAGCCGGCGCGCAACCCGCGCACGTATTCGTCGAAGCCTCGGCCGTGGAACAGTTTCACCAGCAACGACCCTCCGGGTTTCAAACACTTCTCGGCGAAGTCTGCCGCGAGTTCCGCAAGATGCATTGCACGCGCCTGATCCGCCATTTCGATACCGCTGATATTGGGCGCCATGTCCGAGAGGACAAGGTCGATCCGCACGCCTTTCAGCCTCTCCATTAAGGCACCGAAGACCCGCTCGTCACGGAAGTCTCCTTCAATGAACTCAACGCCGCCGATGCCCTGCATGGGCAGGATGTCCAACGCGAACACCCGGCCCGACCATTCCCCGTTTTTCTGGCCAAGCCGCTGCCGCACCAATTGCGACCAGCCCCCGGGGGCCGCGCCCAAGTCCACCACCAACATCCCGGGTTTCAACAACGGGTCGCGGTCCAGCAACTCGTCCAGCTTGAAGGCGGCTCGGGAGCGCAGACCCTCCGCCTGCGCCCTTTTCACGTATTCGTCGTTGAAGTGCTCCTTCAACCAGCGCGCGCTGCTTTTGGACCTCGCCATGATGGTGCGCGCACCGGGGCCGACATGGCCCCATGATACCCTGTCGAGCTGTACGAAAGGCCCGGATCGCCGAACCCATGCTCACCCCGTCCCAGACCCGTTACCTGCGGGGTCTCGCCCATCCGCTGAAGCCGGTCCTCCTGCTGGGCGGCAAGGGCGTAACGCCGGGGGTGCTCAAGGAACTGCACCAGGCACTCGACGACCACGAGCTGATCAAGGTGAAGCTGACCGGCGACGACCGCGCGGCGCGCGCCGGGGTGGTCGGGCAACTGCTCGAATCCAGTGGCGCCGAGCCGGTCCAGACCATCGGCCACATCGCGGTGCTCTACCGGCGCAACGATGACCAGCCGAAGATTGCGTTGCCGAGATGAGGGTGTCGCCCCGAGCGCTCGCTGTTCTCCTTCCCCTTCAAGGGGGAGGCTGGTCCGCTCTTCTCCTCCCCCTTCAAGGAGGCCGGCCCGCTCTTCTCCTCCCCCTTCAAGGGGGAGGCTGGGTGGGGGATGGGTTTGCAATATTCGCTCAACGCAAAAGCCACCCATCCCCACTCGGCGCTGCGCGCCACCCTCCGCTTGAACGGAAGGGCTTTTGCGCCACTCGCGACAAACAGTCATTCACATGGAACTGAATCTCGAACGCCCGCGTGATTTCCTGTTCGTGCGCAAGGCCGACGCGCACACGGTGACCGTAATCGACCGACCGTTCACGGCCAGCCTGATCCTGGCCCGCGACCGAGTCATCGAAAACTGGGCCGCCACCGACGTCGCCGCATTGACGCCCGCAGACGTTCAGCCGATCCTCGCACTCGGACCCGACATCGTGTTGCTCGGCACCGGGGCGCACCAACGCTTCCCGTCGCAAGAGGTGCTGGCCACGTTCCTGAAGCAAGGCGTCGGCGTCGAAACGATGGACAACGCCGCCGCGGCACGCACCTGGGACATCCTCGCCGGCGAAGGCCGCAACGTGGTCGCGGCGTTTATCCTCGCGTAGGGCGGGTCTCGACCCGCCTTTTGGCCGCTTTACTGCCCGCCGTCCCCCTCACCAGCCACGCCAAACGACCAGTCAAGGCAAATGCGAGCCGATCGGCGGGTCGAGACCCGCCCTACCGCGCTGACGCCAACCGTATGGGTAATCCCGGGATGGTGCCTTGAGTGGTTTCACCGCGTGCGCCCGACGCAACCGCTCCTGCACGGCACACGTGTACTGATCATCCGGTGGCCGGACATAAATCTCGAATTCGTTGACCGCATAGGGTTCGGCAACATCGCGCGGAGCCAGCGCATCGCAGTTTCCAAACCGCACCATGGTGAAGGTGCGCGTTGCCGATAAGTCGCCGTCAGGTATCAGCTCAAGTACGGAATCCGCCAACACTCAACGCCCACGGGTAGGCGTCACTGGCCGGCACACGTCGCAAAATTGCTGCGCAACATACCTGCCGTCGTTCAGCAAGCGAATGCGCTCTCCGTGGGTTAACGCATTGTTCAACCAAGTCTGCCCGGGACTTTTGAACGACTCCGTACGCAGGGTACATCCAAGCAGCAAGACCACCATCAACAGACTCGCAAATATCCGAGCAGTCGAGGGGGAGCAGCCCATGCGCGTGCTCGCCACTACCGTTGCGGCAAAAACGCCAGTGGGTCCACCGGCTGGCCGTCCTTGCGGACCTCGAAATGCAGTTCGACGCGCGGCGCGCCGCTCGCGCCCATCAACGCGATCTCCTGGCCCGCGTCAACGTGCTGGCCTTCCTTCACCAGCCGTTTGCTGTTGTGGCCGTACGCGGACAGATACGTGTCGTTGTGCTTGATGATGACCAGTTCGCCGTAGCCGATCAGGCCATTGCCGCTGTACACCACGGTTCCCGCGGCCGCCGCACGCACCGGATCGCCGACGTTGCCGGCGATGTCGAGGCCCGCGCCATCACCACCGGTCCCCGCCTGGAAGCCGCCGATGACTTTGCCGCTGGCCGGCCATTGCCAGGTGATGCCAGCCACCGTGCGGGTCGCACCGGGTGGCGGCGTGGGTGTTGCGGCCACCCCGGCTGCCGGTGATGGCGGCGCCAGTGCGGCCGGCGGGGGCGGTGCGTTCGCGGACGCGATGGGTGCCGCTGCAGCCGGCACGCCCACGGTGGAGCTGGATGCCGACGGTGCAACGCCATTTGCCGTCACGTTCTGCGTGGTGACCGGACCGAACACCGGTGCGGCTGGCTGCGTCTGCGGCGTCGCCGCAGCAGATCGAGGCGATGGGACCGGCGCGACCGCCGTCGTGCCCGCGGCGACCGTCGCCAACGGCGCGGAGGTTGCCTGCGAAGGTTGCAACTTCAACACCTGGCCCGGGTGGATCACGTAGGGCGGCGGAATGTCGTTCTCGGCCGCAAGCGTTCGGACATCCATGCCGTGCGCGAACGCGATACTATACAGCGTGTCGCCCGGCGCCACCGTGTATCCGGCGGTACCGACCGTGCCGTTCGCGTGACCCAGCCCAAAGGTTTGCACGCCAGTGCCGCTTGTGGGTGTCGGCTGCGACGGTGCAGGCGGCGCCTCGGCGGATGGCGCCGGCGCACCCGGCCCGAACGAATGATTGACCACCGGCGCCGGCGTGGTCGCGCAGCCTGCTAGCAACAGCAGGCCCGCCGCTGTCGCCACCAATCTCTTGCATGGAATCGATCTACGCATGATGCGCGAAAGAATACAGGATCGACCGCTTCGGGTCGCCACAATGGATTGCGCAGCAGTCCGGCGGGTCAAGACCCGCCCTACCCCTCGCTTCTCCCGTCTCCCGTCTCCCGATTCCCGTCTCCCGATTCCCGTCAGCGCAGCCAGAAATACAGCACCAGCGCCACCACGACCGCGACGATGACCCAGCCGGCGGTTTCGATGTGCTTGTGCAACGCCTTTTCGGCGCGTTCCCCGCCGAGCCGGATCAACCCGGCCACCAGGAACACGCGCTTGCCGCGGCCGATCGCGATGCCACCGAGGAATGGCAGGATCGGCATGCCGACGATCCCGCATGCCCAACTCGCAACCTTCATCGGAATGGGCACGAAGCCGGCCGCGACCAGCAGCCCGAATGCCTTCCACGGGTGCGCACGCGCATCCGCGCCAAGGGTGTGTGCCAGCGATTCCAGGTGCGGCAGCCAGCCGGCTTCCGCCAACAACGGCTTCACCGCATCGAATGCGTAATGTCCGAGCGCGTAGCCGACCAGCGAACCGAGCAGCGAACTCGCCAGACTGATCGCAGCGAACTGCCACCACTTGCGCGGCCGCGCCAAGGTCATCGGCGCCAGCATGATTTCCGGCGCGACCGGGAAGATGAAGGCCTCGAAAAAGCTCAACAATGCAAGACCCACGTCGGCGCGCGGTTTCGCCGCCCAGTCCAGGGCCTTTTCGTACAGCGGCCGGAACAGACTGAAGCGGCGTCTTCGTTGGACGCCGACCGGCGCTTCGCCGTTCATCCGAGACCACCCAGCAGCGGCACGAAACTGACCGCCTCGAATTCCTTGCGAGGGAATGCCTCGCCTTGGCGGTGGAACCGCGTCAGCCGCTGGCTGCCGGGCCGCCCGAGCGGCGCGACCAGCACGCCGCCGTCGGCCAGTTGTTCGAACAAGGCACGCGGCACCGATTCGCCGGCGGCGGTCAGCACGATCGCGTCGAACGGCGCCTCGTCGGGCCAACCGACGTTGCCGTCGTCATGGCGGGTCCGGATGTTTTCGAGCTTCATGGTGCGGAACAGCCGACGGGTCTTGCGCAACAATTCCTCGATCCGCTCCACGCTGTACACGGTGCCGACCAGTTGCGAGAGCACCGCCGCCTGGTAACCGGATCCGGTCCCCACTTCCAGCACGCGCGGCGGCGTGCCGTTCTCGATCAGGAGTTCGGTCATGCGCGCCACCACCCAGGGCTGCGAGATCGTCTGCCCGAGTCCGATCGGCAACGCGGTGTTCTCGTAGGCGCGGCTGCTGAGCGCTTCGTCGATGAACAGGTGCCGCGGCATGGTGCGGATCACGTCCAGCACGCGCGGATCGGCGATGCCCTCCGCGCGCAGCGTCGCGACCAGCCGGTCGCGCGCACGTTGCGAAGTCATCCCGTGCCCGCGCGTGGACGCGGGCGCGGATCCAAACAGGCTGCTCATGCGGCGTGTTCCCCCTCCATCTGTGCGGTCAGCCCGCCGATCCAGCTCGACACCTTCTCGAGCGCCTGAAAGCGCGTCAGGTCGACGTGGATCGGCGTCACCGACACGAATCCGCGCCGCACCGCATCGAAGTCGGTTCCGGGGCCGGCATCATCGGCTTCGCCCGCGGCACCGATCCACCACAGCGTCCGTCCGCGCGGATCGCGCAGCGGCACGCACGGTTCGGAGCGGTGCCGGCGGCCGAGCCGGGTGACCTCGAAGCCGCGGATTTCGGACCAGGGGCAATCCGGCACGTTGACGTTGAGGATGGTGTCGGCGGGCAGCGGATCGACCAGCAGCCGGCGCATCAGCAGCAGTACCGCGCGCGCGGCCGCGTCGAAATGATGGCCGTTGCCGTCGTGGTGCTCGCCCGGGCCGGCCAGCGACACGGCGATCGCCGGCAGGCCGAGGAAACGCCCTTCCATCGCTGCCGATACCGTGCCCGAATAGATCACGTCGTCGCCGAGATTCGCGGAATTGTTGATGCCCGACACCACGATGTCCGGCTCGTGCTCGAGCAGTCCGCTGAGCGCAAGGTGTACGCAATCGGTCGGCGTGCCGACGACCCGATAGCGCCGCTCGTCCAGTCGCGCGACCCGCACCGGTTGGTCGAGCGTCAACGAATTGCTGGACCCGGAACGATCGCGATCGGGCGCCACCACCGTAACGTCGCCGACTTCCGCCAGGCACTCGGCGAGAACGCGCAAGCCTGGCGCATCCACGCCATCATCATTGCTGAGTAAAACCCGCATCGCCGTTCGGAACCCCGGAACCCAACCTCGCGCGCGCGCGCAGAGCCGCCATTTTAGCCGAACCGGCCGTTCGCCAAGACACGCGTCAGTGGGTGGAGGGCGGCGCCGCGCTCGCCGCCGATTGCGGTGGGGCGGTGGATGACGCCGCGCTCGCCGCCGATCCTGGCGTGACGACAGTCCTTCCCGATGGCGTTGCGGCAGCGCTGGTGCCGGACGGCGCCGTAACGACCTGATAGAACACCTCGCCGGGCTTGACCAGGCCAAGTTGCGAGCGCGCCCTCGCCTCGACCGCGTCCTGGCCGTGCTTCAGGTCTTCGACGTCGGCATGCAACGCATCATTGCGCTGTTTCAGCTTGGCGTTCTCCGCCTGTTGCGCGGAGACCCGTGCGCGGATCGCGCGCAGGTCGCGCATGCCGCCATCGCCGACCCACAGCTTGATCTGCAGACCGATGAGCAACGCGATCAGGATCAGTGCTAACCATTTAAGCATGGAAGATGCTTGAGGTTGGGATACGCATCGCGACCAGCATACTTCGCGCCAGCACCGAGTTGTTCCTCGATCCGCAGCAACTGGTTGTACTTGGCGATGCGGTCGGAACGGCACAGCGAGCCGGTCTTGATCTGCGTGGCGGTGGTCGCGACGCTGAGATCGGCGATCGTGGTGTCCTCGGTTTCGCCGGAGCGGTGCGAAATCACCGCCGCGTACTTCGCCTTGTCGGCCATCGAGATCACTTCCAGGGTTTCCGAAAGCGTACCGATCTGGTTGAGCTTCACCAGGATCCCGTTGGCGACGCCGTTGTCGATGCCCCTGCGGAAGATCGACGGGTTGGTGACGAAGTTGTCGTCGCCGACCAACTGGATTTTCTTCCCGAGCTTTTCGGTGATGAGCTTCCAGCCGGCCTGGTCGCCCTCGGCCAGGCCATCCTCGATGCTGAGGATCGGATACTTCGCGCACCAATCCGAATACAGCTCCACCATGCCGTCGGCGTCGAGCTTGCGGCTCTCGCCTTTGAGGTCGTACACGCCGTTCTCGAAGAATTCGGACGACGCGGGGTCGAGCGCGATCCAGATCTGTTTGCCCGGCGCATAACCGGCCGCGTTGACGGCTTCCAGGATCACCTCGATCGCCTCCTCGTGGGTGCGCAGCGCCGGCGCAAAACCGCCCTCGTCGCCCACTGCGGTGTTGAGGCCGCGCTTCTTCAACTGCGTTTTCAGCGCGTGGAAGCATTCGACACCCGCGCGCAACGCCTCGGAGAACCGGTCGAAGCCTGCCGGCATCACCATGAATTCCTGCATGTCGAGCGGATTGTCGGCGTGCACGCCGCCGTTGATCACGTTCATCATGGGTACCGGCAGCACCGGCGCGCGACTGCCCGCGAGATATTTCCACAACGGTTGTTTGCGCGATGCCGCAACCGCGTGCGCCGCAGCCAGCGACACACCGAGCGTGGCGTTGGCGCCCAGCCTCGATTTGTTGGGCGTGCCGTCCAGCTCGATCAATTTGTCGTCGAGGCCTTTCTGGTTCGCCGCATCGAATCCGACGAGCGCCTTCGCGATCTCGCCGTTGACATTGCCGGCGGCCTTCGTCACCCCCTTGCCGCCATAACGCGACTTGTCGCCGTCGCGCAGTTCGACCGCTTCTCGGCTACCGGTGGACGCGCCACTCGGCACGATCGCGCGGCCGAACGCGCCGTCGGCCAGGGTAATTTCGGCTTCGAGGGTGGGATTGCCGCGCGAGTCGAGCACTTCGCGCGCGTGGAGGGTTTTGATCGCTGTCGTCATGTCGGAACTTCCGCTAAGAAGAAAGCATTACCACGGATGGACACGGATCAACACGGATGGATGCCAAGCTTGCAATCGGAATGCTGAAGTGACCGGTGAAACTGCGCTGTTCATCCGTGAATATCCGTGCAAATCCGTGGTCAAATCACACGTTGACTTCGAGAAAGCCGTTGCGTTTGGTGGCCGCGTCGAGTTCGACCAAGGTCGTCAGCAACGCCTCCATCTTCGCCAGTGGCCACGCATTCGGGCCGTCGGAGAGCGCCTTGTCCGGATCGGGATGGGTTTCCATGAATACGCCAGAGACGCCCACCGCGACCGCAGCGCGCGCCAGCACCGGCACGAATTCGCGCTGGCCTCCGGATTTCGTGCCTTGGCCACCCGGCAACTGCACCGAGTGGGTCGCATCGAACACCACGGGACAATTCGTCTCGCGCATCACGGAAAGCGAGCGCATGTCGGAAACCAGATTGTTGTAGCCGAAGCTCGCGCCGCGCTCGCACACCAGGATCTGGTCGTTGCCTGCAGCGCGCGCCTTCTCGACCACGTTCCGCATGTCCCACGGCGACAGGAACTGGCCCTTCTTGATATTCACCGGCTTGCCCACCGCAGCGACCCTCTGGATGAAATCGGTCTGGCGGCACAGAAACGCCGGTGTCTGCAGCACGTCGACGACTTCGGCGACTTCATCGAACGGCGTGTACTCGTGCACGTCGGTCAGCACCGGCACGCCGATCTGTTTCTTCACTTCGGACAGGATCCGCAAGCCTTCCTCCATCCCCAGCCCGCGGAAACTGTTGACCGACGTACGGTTGGCCTTGTCGAAGCTCGACTTGAAGATGAAGTTGATCCCGAACTTGCCGGTGATCTCTTTCAAGGTGCCGGCGGTGTCCACCTGCAACTGCTCGGATTCCACCACGCAGGGACCGGCGATCAGGAAAAAGGGTTTGTGGAGGCCGACTTCGAAGCCGCAAAGGTTCATCAACGCCACCTCTCCGAGGCGCGGGCTTCAGCCCTCCCCTTCAGGGGGAGGGTTGGGTGGGGGTGGGGTTGACCAGGACGCTTCCGCAGAACCATCCCCCACCCAGCCTCCCCCTTGAAGGGGGAGGAGAAGAGCGAGCCGGCGCTACCGTTGAGGGAGAACGAGCAACGCACATGACCGTTCACCCCGCGGCCTCTTTCGCAAGGCGCGGAGCGTCGCGCATCGCCTTGTACTCGCGCGCGGCGAGCACAAAGCCGTTGAACAGTGGATGGCCATCGCGTGGCGTCGAGGTGAATTCGGGATGGAACTGGCAGGCCAGGAACCACGGGTGCTTCTGCGGCGGCAATTCGATGATCTCGACGAGGTCGTCGACAGACACGCCGGCAATCACGAGGCCCGCGCCCTCCAGCCTTTCGCGATAACCGTTGTTGAATTCATAGCGATGGCGGTGGCGTTCGCGGATGGTGTCGGCGCCGTACAGCTCGCGCGCGAGGGTGCCGGGCTGCAACCGGCATTCCTGCGCACCCAGGCGCATGGTGCCGCCAAGATCCGACGCTTCGTCGCGGCGCTGGACGTCACCCGGCGCCCGCGTCCACTCGGTGACTAGCGCAATCACCGGGTCCGCGCACTCGCGGTCGTTCTCGGTGGAACCCGCGCCGGACAGCCCGGCGACGTGCCGCGCGAATTCCACCACGGCCGCATGCATGCCATAGCAGATTCCGAAGTACGGAATGCCGCGCTCGCGGGCATGCCGCACCGTCTGGATCTTGCCTTCGAAGCCGCGCTTGCCGAAACCGCCCGGCACCAGGATTGCGTCGGCGTCATCCAGCACCGCGTCGGCGCCGCGGGTCTCGATGATCTCGGAATCCACCCACTCGATGTGCACCCGCGTCTGGTTGTGGATGCCGCCGTGGCGCAGCGCTTCGCCCAGCGACTTGTAGGCGTCCTTGTGCTCGACGTACTTGCCGACGATGCAGACGCGCACCTCGTCCTTCGGGTTCTCGACCGCATCCACCGTGCGCTGCCATTGCGAAAGGTCGGTCGGTTTCGCATCGAGGTGCAGACGCTCGACCACGATGTCATCGAGGCCTTCCTTGTGCAGCCACAACGGCAGCTTGTAGATGGTGTCCGCGTCGGCCGCGCTGATCACCGCGCTTTCCGGCACGTTGGTGAACAACGCGATCTTGCGGCGCTCGGCTTCGGGCAGCGGTTCCTCGCAGCGGCACACCAGGATGTCGGGCTGGATGCCGAGCGCGCGCAGTTCCTTCACCGAATGCTGGGTCGGCTTGGTCTTGATCTCGCCGGCCGCCTTGATGTACGGCACCAGCGTCAGGTGCATGAACAGCACCTGGTCGGCACCGCGCTCGATGCGGAGCTGGCGCGCGGCCTCCAGGAACGGCTGGGATTCGATGTCGCCCACGGTGCCGCCGATCTCGACCAGTGCCACATCGAAACCGCGCGTCGCGTCGTCGATCACGTGCTTGATCTGGTTGGTGATGTGCGGGATCACCTGCACCGTGGCGCCGAGATAATCGCCACGGCGTTCCTTGCGGATCACGGCCTCGTAGATCTTGCCGGTGGTGATGGAATTCTTGCCCGACAGCCGGGTGCGCACGAAACGTTCGTAATGCCCGAGGTCGAGGTCGGTCTCGGCGCCATCGTCGGTGACGTACACCTCACCATGCTGGAACGGGCTCATGGTGCCGGGATCGACGTTGATGTACGGATCCAGCTTCATCAGCGTGACGTTGAGGCCGCGGGCCTCGAGGATGGACGCCAGCGACGCCGACGCGATGCCCTTGCCCAGCGAGGACACCACGCCGCCGGTGACGAAAATCAGGGAGGTCATGATCGGACCGAGTGTGGAAAGTCGCATTTTACACGGGACCCGGGACTCAGGACTCGGGACCCGGGGCTCGGGATTCGGGATTCGAGATTCGGAACTCCGGAAGCGGCACGCCTACCCTTCCTGTCGTCATTCCGGGGCCATCGCGGCTTCATCGCGATGGAACCCGACTGCGGAGGCAGGATGCCGGAGCGAACATCGGCGGAGCCGATGGCCCGTAGGGCGAGCCACAGGACGTGGCGAGTTTATCCATTTTGATCTGGTTCAGGGATATCTGAGCGCGAGACGGGAGACGAGAGACGCGGGTCGAGAGACGGAGAGGAGAGACGGCGCGAAGCATAACAGCCGGTCGCACCCTCCACCGCCTCACCCCACGACGATATTGACGATCCTCCCCGGCACCACGATCACCTTGCGGACGGCCTTGTCGCCGATGGCAGCGACCACGCCGGGCAAGCCACGCGCACCGCTTTCCAGCTCCTCGCGCGTCGCATCGGGGGCGGCTTCGAGCGTGCCGCGCAGCTTGCCGTTCACCTGCACCGCCAATGTCACGCTGTCGCGAACCAGGGCCGCGGGATCGGGTTTCGGCCAAGGCACGTCCTCGATCAAGGTTTCCCGGTGGCCCAGCGCCTGCCACAACGCGTGGCTGGTGTGCGGCGTGAACGGATCCAGC
>JBOHYT010000249.1:0-2024 GCA_050738055.1 Rhodanobacteraceae bacterium | reverse complement strand
AGTTTGGTAGGGCGGAATCGGCGCAGCCGCTTCCGCCAAGGGCGAATCCGGCGGAAACCGCTTCGCGGGTTCCGCCCTACCGCTCTCCATGGTAGCCACCGGTACGTTTCTTTCGGACGTCTACCGGGGCGCCGGTTGGTTGGCTCACGACGGTTCGCACGAAAAGCCCCGCCTCGCGCGGGGCTTTTCGTTTGACTTTCCCCATGTGCCAGCTACACTTGTACGTGTAATGGTACGAGTATCAGTCATGCAAGCCATCAATTTTTCCGACGCCCGCAAGAACCTCAAAGCCGTGTTCGACCGCGTGGTCGACGATGCCGATGTCACCATCATTACCCGCCGCGACGCCGACGACGTGGTTGTCATGTCGCTGGCCGAATGGAACAGTTGGAAGGAAACCGAGTACCTCCTCGCCAGCCCGGCCAACGCGCGGCGTTTGCGCAGGTCGCTGGCGCAGGCCCGTACCGGCAAGGCCAAGCCGCGGGAACGACCGACGACCTCTGTTCACGCCGGATGGGTGCGCGAGCCGCAGCCTGAATACAAAACGGGCAGGCGCACTATTAAACCCGAACGAGCCGTCCGCGCAAAGAAACGCCCCTGACATGAGCCGCCGTATCATCTTCACCGATCAGGCGTGGGACGACTACCAGTACTGCCAAAAGACCGATCGCAAATTGCTGCGCCGGATCAATATGCTGATCGACGAGGCGGCACGCGACCCGTTCACCGGCATCGGCAAGCCCGAGCCACTGCGCGGGGATTTCAGCGGCGCCTGGTCCCGGCGCATCGACGACACGCATCGACTGGTGTACGAAGTCCAGGGCGACGACTTAATCATCGTGCTGTGTCGCTACCACTATCACGCGCTGAAACGCGCCTGCTTGCCCATCAACGCGAGAGTTCCAATTGCCGCACACGTTCGGTTCATTGAGCACCAACAGCGTGCAATGTAGAATCACCAGTTTGTGATTGGAACAAGCGATGGGCCTTGACCTCGTCCCTGCCGGACGCAACGTGCCGGATGAAATCAACGTCGTCATCGAAATTCCGAAGGACGCCGAGCCGGTCAAGTACGAAGTGGACAAGGCTTCGGGCGCGATCTTCGTGGACCGCGTGCTGTCCACGCCGATGCGCTACCCGTGCAACTACGGCTACATCCCGAACACGCTGTCGGGCGACGGCGATCCCGTCGACGCGCTGGTATTGCTGCCGCTGCCGCTGACCCCGGGTTCGGTGATCCGCTGCCGTCCGGTCGGCGTGCTCAACATGGACGACGAGGCCGGCGTCGACACCAAGCTGATCGTCGCGCCGACCGAAAAGGTATTTGCCGGCTACGCGCACATCCGCGACCTCGGCGACGTGCCGCCGCACTGGCGCGACCGCATCGCGCACTTCTTCCAGCACTACAAGGACCTCGAGTCCGGCAAGTGGGTGAAGATTTCCGGCTGGAGCGACGCCGACGCCGCGCGCGAGGAAATCCGCGCGTCGGTGGATCGCTACCGGGACGCTCCGGAAAAGCCGAAGTTCTGACTGCAGACAAACGTGCTAGCGTTGTGCAATGACTGCATCCCGCCGCACGCGCATCGTCGCCACCCTCGGCCCCGCCACCGACGCGCCGGGTCTGCTGGAGCGAACGCTCGGTGCCGGCGTCGATGTGATCCGTCTCAATCTCTCGCACGGCAACGCCGAGGATCATTTGCGGCGTGCCCGCGATGCGCACGCCGCCGCGGCGAAGCTCGGCCGGGAAATCGGCGTGCTGGCGGATCTGCAGGGTCCCAAGATCCGGGTCGAACGTTTCGCCTCGGGGCCGGTACAACTGGCGACCGGTGCGGATTTCACCCTGGATTGCCGCGCCGACGCGCCCGCGGGCGATGCAACACGTGTCGGCGTCAGCTACGCAGGGCTTCCTGACGATGTGCGCGAGGGCGATCACCTGCTGCTGGACGACGGACTGATCGAACTCGAAGTGCGGAAGGTCGACGGCGCCGAAATCCACTGCAAGGTCAGGATCGGCGGCAAGCTGT
>JBOHYT010000248.1:0-9667 GCA_050738055.1 Rhodanobacteraceae bacterium | reverse complement strand
TCCTCTCGCTGTCGACCGCCCTGGGTCCCATCGCACCGGTGGAGGTCGACTTGGTCGGCAACGAGGGGATGCTCGGTGCGGCTCTGGTGCTCGGCATTGAAGAACCGAACCAACGCGCGCTGGTGCTAGAGGCGGGAACCGCACTGCGCATCCCCGCTGCGGCATTGCGTCGTGAACTGCAGGGCAGCCGCCGACTGGGGCGCGTCCTGCACCGGTACATCCATGTACTGATGATGCAGTTCGTGCTGAACGCGGCATGCGTGGCCAGGCACAAGATCGAGCAGCGCCTCGCGCGGCGGCTGCTGATGTCCCAGGACCGCGCAAGGTCCGAAACCCTGAACATTACCCAGTCCTCGCTCGCAAACATGCTCGGCGTGCGACGGGTCGGTGTCACGGAGGCCGCCGGAGGTCTGCAGCGACGCGGGCTGATCCGCTATTCGCGCGGCCGACTCGCTGTCGTCGACCGTGCCGGCCTCGAGCGGGCTGCCTGCAGTTGCTATCGCGCCGCCTGCTCGACCCACCAGCGCTGGCTGGGCTGAGCAGGGCAGCGGCCGACCGCGAACTCATGAGCAATCGCACGACCGCGTAGGGCGGGTCTCGACCCGCCTGCGTCCATCGATCGGCGGGTCAAGACCCGCCCTACCGACACTCAAGAAGCAAGTTGCGCAGGGCCCCTCAAGGAGCGCAGCGACGGAGCCGGCGTTCCTGCCGGTGCAATTTGAACTGCCGGCTCCGGCCTTCGCCCTTGAGCCGGCCTACCCGAACTCATGAGCAATCGCACGACCGCGTAGGGCAGGTCTCGACCCGCCTGCGTCATCGATCGGCGGGTCAGACCCGCCCTACCGACACTGACGCGCCGACCCCGTTCCCGTAGGAGGGCCGGAAGGCCCGACCGGAAGGCCCGACCTGGTCGCGGCTGCCGCCGCTCCTGCACGCCTTCGTAACGAAGCGAACGGTAGGAGGGCCGGAAGGCCCGACCCCCTGATCGCGGCTGCCGCCGCTCCTGCACGCCTTCGGAACGAAGGGCGGAGCGCAGCGACGGAGCCGGCATTCGGGGCGTTCACGGCGGCTTTCACATCCGATTTACGAGACGTCGGGTAGGCTTCGCGGGAACGTGCGGTCCCGTACATACAGACGGATGCAGGCATGCCAATCTGGCCGTCCGGATCCGTTGGAAGACTTCGAATGGATGCGATTCCCGCCAACCTGTGCACGCTGGTCGAGCAACTGGAAGAGGCGCGGCGGTTTCATGAGGCCGCGGCACGGCAAGCCTTGGGCGACCGTGGCGATCTCCATCGCGAGAGGTCCGTCGCCTACGCTGCGATGCTCGCGGAAATCGGGGCATGGCAGTCACGGCACGGCGCACGCGCCGCGGAGGACGCGTCCACGGAAAACCGGTATCCCGGCGAGGTCGCGGGCTCCCACGCCGAGTGTCCCCACGTCGAGGAAAGTTACCCGGCCCTGCTGGAGCGGGTCTATCGCATCCACAGCTCGCTCGTGCCTGCCGGACAATCCATTCGAGCGCACGCAACCGGCGACGCCACGGACGGTGCGGCCAGGGACGGCCCCCGGCGTGCAGGGCAACGCATGCACTGTTGAATGGCAACAACTGTTGAATGGCAACAGGGGACAACCGCTGGACCGGCAACGCAAAAGGAGAAGCAGCCGTGAACATGGATAGACCCGGGATTTCCCGGAGGAAAGATTGGAAACCGGATACGGAGTTCGGACTGGAGGGGCCTCCGGGCGAGGTCGACCAGGAAAACGTGCTCGATCTGCTGACCGTGATCGAGGACGAACGCCGCTTCCACGCAGCGGCCGCGGTGATGGCCCGGGATCCCGTCGAGGGCGAGCACTACCGCGCCATGGCACACGACGCGGCCGCGCTCCTTGCTGACGTCCGGCATGGATTGGCGAGCATCACGCAGCGGCACCTCTCGCGCCGGGAACGTGCCCGCCAGATGGAGCGTTACGCCTGGCGCCTGATGACCCGCTCGCAACAGTCCCGCCGCCACGTGCTGTCGTCGGTTGCCCATCTTCAGGGAGCGAAAGAATGAATGCCACCGCATGGACAAAGGTGCAAAGGCTGGTCGTCAAGCTCGACGACACCCGCGTGTTTTACGCGACGCTGAAACCGCTGCTGATCCGCCCGCACCTCAAGTTCCTGATCGATCGGACGATCGACTCGCACGAAGCGATCGCCGAAGAGTTGGTCCGCCAGATCGACGCGGCCGGCGGCCGCAGGTTGCGCAGGGGTGGCGGGGCGCTCGCCACGGTTCGCGCCACGATCGAACGCTGGATCGCCAACAGCAATGTGGACATCGAGTTTGCATGCGTGAAGCGCATCGCGCACCACGAGTCGCACGTCGCAAAAAGATTCCGCGAAGCGCTCGACGTAGCGAGGGCGCGTCCGCACGACCTGCACCGCGAACTGTGTCAGCTCGAGCGCACGCTGTTCCGGATGGAATCGCTGATCCGGGAGATGGAAATGCCCCCGCTTGCTGCTTCGCGCCAGCCCGCAACCATCATCCATTTCTCGGGCCACCAGAGGTCGAGGCGATGAACCACGACAAGATCGACGCACAGTGGAAGCAGCCCACCGGCGAACTCAAGACGCGCTGGGGCGAGCTGACCGACGATGACCTCAAGGTCGCGGATGGCAACGCGGGGTACTTGGTTGGAAAGTTACAGGAACGTTACGGCATCGCCCACGACGAAACGAAAAAGCGGATCAGGAAATCCCAGCCCTGATCGAAAACATGATGTCGCGGCGAAGCCGTGACGCGTTCCTTCCGGCGCAAGGATGCGCTGCACTGCAGGCCGCTTCGCAATCCCCCTTGGCGTTGCAACCGGCAGCGGGATCCCGGGATCCCGACCACTTCGGGCCGTTTCCATGGAGGAATCGGTTGGAAGACCATTCACTTTCGAGGGGTTTGGTTCGAAGGACATTCATCCCCGCCCGCCAAAATGGATCACGCAATGAGCACCCGGCACGACCCTTCGCAACACGAACCAGTACGTTTGCCTCCGCGCCGTCAGCGCGACCCGTCGAACGACAGCGAAATCCCCGCCCGCCGGGACCCGGAACGCAAGGGCCATCGCGGGGACACGCAACGCACGGAACGCAAGCGTTGAATCCGATCCCCACGAACCGATTCATCACAGACCCAGGAGTCCCATCATGAAAACCCGAATCGCAGCCGCCGTTGCCTCCCTGCTGATCGCCTCGGCAGGCACCGCCGCGTATGCCGCGCAGACGACGCCGCAAACCACGCCACCGTCATCCAGCATGCAATCCGATCAGTCGATGTCGAACGGCAACATGAACAACAACATGATGTCCAAAGACCAGAAGATCGAGCAGAAGGTCAAGCACGAACTGATGTCGCACGGTGTCACCGCCACCAACGTGCAGGTCAGCTTCAGTGACGGTACCGCCACCCTCACCGGCACGGTCGACACCCACGCCGACATCGCCAAGGCGAAAAAGGACGCGATGCGCGTGCGTGGCGTCAAGCACGTCGACGTCTCCGGGCTTCAGGTGCAGCAGGCCCCGGGCAGCAGTGATTGAAGCGAAGGTCATTCGCGTCCTGGGCGGGATTTCGGCCCTCGCCAACGGTTCCTCGTGACCGCGCATCCCGATGAGCGATGGCCGGGCCATGGCATGACTGCAGTGGATCCACGGCGGGATCAGGACCGCAGGGGATTCTCTCGGCGGCAATGTGCCCGGGCCATCGCAGGCAGGTGTGATTTTCTGCCGGCAGCAGCCCCTTCGATACCGCGAGCGGCGAAGCGACTGTGACGAGAGGAGTTTCGGTTCCGCGAACCGGAGGGTGATGATCCGAACTGTGACGCGAATTGCGGAGGGATGCCGCCTCATCGGTTTCGCTCCGCGCGACGCAGGACGCGTCGCGAACGGTGGCCGGTCGCGCGACTGGAAGAATGCGCATCGGACCCCCGTCGGATCGGCCAAGTCTCCCATTGACACCGATCCGAGTAGACTCCGCGCATATCATGGACGGTTTGTCCGGAGTTTTTTTGGCGCTGCCGCAAACTGCGGGACTTGGCATCGCAACCCGGCACGATCGCCGGGCATCCCTCCACAAGGACGAGAGGTATCAGCATGCTCTACTACGCAATCGTATTCCTGATCATCGCGATCATCGCCGGCGTTTTCGGGTTCATGGGCGTCGCCGGGCTGGCAGCCACGATCGCCAAGGTTCTGTTTGTCATCTTCCTCATCCTGTTCATCCTGTCGTTGATCTTCGGACGCGGACGACGGCGCATCTGAAGCCAGGGACGATATGGTCAAGGCAAGCCGGCGGCGGCAACGCTGCCGGCTTTCGCATGTCTGTTCAGGTCCCCCTCGATGTACCCGCCACTCCGTCGCCGGCACGACGCGCTCGTCCATGCCCGCTCCGGCCTTCGGCCTTGAGCAGGCCTACGCAACGAAACACATCAGAAAATCTTTTGCCACGGAGCAACACGGATGACCACGGATCAAGCCGGAGCGCAACCTTGTCGACAACCATTACGTACAGCAAACGGTGAAACCCTGCCGCCCGTCAACAAGGACAACCACGGAGGAGGCCTTTCATCCGTGTGCATCCGTGCAAATCCGTGGTGAATGATTTTGCAAGCGGAACGGAAACCCGCCACGTCAAATAAAATGTGCGCGCAACCGATAAAGCGATTGAATCCGTGCCTATCCGTGCTGATCGGTGACGGATTCTTGGTCCTTGCGCCAGTCAGCCGGAGCCCGCTGCGACGCACCGCCTGAGCAGCCGGAGCGCGCGCGATTCGAGTTGCCGCGCGTGTGGCACGGTGGACTCGGGCACGAGCCGGTGCAGTTCTCCCGCGCACCACGAATCGAACACCTCCGGGCAGATGTAGGCCTTCCGGCAAACCGCCGCGGTGTTGCCGAGTTCGGCGGCGACATCCTTGACGACCCTGACGATCGCCGCGCGCTGCGCACGCTCGCCGCCCGTCACCGGCAACGGGGTGCGCGCCAACAGCGCGATCGCGGTCAGCGTCCCGACCCATGTGCGGAAATCCTTGGCGCTGAACTCGTCGCCGATCACCTCGCGGATGTATTCGTTGACCTGGGTGGAGTCGACCGGGTGCAGATCACCGGTGTCGTCCACGTACTGGAACAGCGCCTGGCCGGGCAACTGCTGACAGGACCGCACCAGCCGCGCCAGCCGGCGGTCGTCCAGCACCACTTCCCGGACCTGGCCGCTCTTGCCGCGAAAATGAAAGCGCGCGCGACCGTTGCGCAGGAATTCGACGTGGCGCGAGCGCAGCGTCGTCAACCCGTACGAGTGATTGCTGCTGGCGTACTCGCCATTGCCGATGCGGATGCGTGTTTCGAGCAACAGGCTGACCACCACCGCCAGCACCTTTTCGCGCGGCAGTCCGGGCCTGGCGAGGTCCCGGCGCAGGCGCCGGCGCAGCGCCGGCAATGCGCGCCCGAAACGCAACAGGCGCCGGTATTTCTCGGAGTCGCGATCTTCCCGCCATTGCGGGTGGTAACGATATTGCTTGCGGCCGCGAGCATCGCGACCGGTTGCCTGCAGGTGCCCTTCGGGATCGCCGCAGATCCACACGTCGCGATACGCAGGCGGAACCGCAAGCGCCCGGATGCGTGACAACACATTCTTGGCACGCACCAAGCGGCCCGTCGCCGCGTAGTAGGCAAATCCGCGTCCCGCGCGCTGTCGCGAAATACCCGGTTCGGCGTCGCTCGAATAGCGCAGGGTCTGCTTGCGGACAGGAATGGACGGCATCACCGTTTTCGATCGCCGGTTGCCGCCGCGGTTCCGTCGCGTACCCAAGCCACATCCTCCGCCGCCAGCGCCAAACGCGGCAGCACCCGCGCACCTCAGCGTAGGGCGGGTCTTGACCCGCCGGCAATCACCGAGTAGTCGTCTTTCCTGCATCGCGTATGGCGGGTCGAGACCCGCCCTACGGCCACGGTCCGCCCGCCGCGGTGACATGGCGGGTCGAGACCCGCCCTACGGCGCTGAGTCGCCGTCGTACCGCCGCGCGCGCATTGAGCGGCAGCACAGAAAGCAATGCGCGGCCGCGAGCGGCCGCGCACCAGATGTTTCGAAGTTCATTTGGCCTTGTGGATCGTGAAGCCGGACAGCGCGGCGCCGATGTCCCAACCGGTGCCTTTGCCGGTCAGTGTCAGCGAAACCTTGCCTTTGGTCATCGCGGCGGCATGTGCGGAATTCACCACGCCCGCGTGGGCGCTGGCGGTTGCATAGGTGCCGATGATCTCGTCGATGTTGGTGACGCCGCTGAACTTGCCGTGTCCATCGGTGAGCTTGTATTTCCCGACCGTCAGCCCTCCGCCCTTCGCGTCGAGATGGACGTCCATCGACTGCCCGTTGTCGCAGGTGACCCTGCCGTGGCCGTTGGCCGTCTTGTAGATGATCGACCAGCCCGACAGGGTGAACGTCATGTGACATTTGAACGTGTGTGGCGGCGCCGCCGATGCGCCCGCCGCAATGCCGAGGCCCAATCCGGCAAGGGCCAATGCCAACACCAATCGCTTGGTTTTCACGGTAGACCTCCTTGGTCTCGTTCCAGGACCTTTCCAGTCCAAAGGGGGATGCTAGTCAGAAGGGTGTGTCGGGCGCGTGAAGCGATGGCGCGAATCCAGCGCGGTCACTCCAGGCGGTCGACGAACTGGCGCACCAACTGCCATGCCGGTCCGGTCGCGATCCGCACGCCCATCCGCATCAGGCCGCTGCCCATCCGGAACTGCGCCAGCACGAATCCGAGCCCGGCTGCGCCCGCGAGAACCGGAACGGGGTGCGCTTCGTAGACCACGATGACCTCGTCCACCGAGGCCTGCAGTTCCCGCCGCGCCAGCTTGCACTCCAGGAGCGCCAACCTGCGCGCACGCAATGCCTTCAGGTAATTCATGTCCTCGCCTTGTCGTTCGACGCGGCCGCCGGCGGCGTGCGTTGCTGCGGGTCGACAGCGCCGGTGACGCGGTTGATGTCGTGGAGCAGCGTGCGCCCGAGCCGGCGCAATTCGGCCCGCGCCTGCGGGAAGGTTGCCTGCCGGATCGCATACTTGATCATCAACCACACCCCCCCCACGAGGAGCAAATGGAGGATCACCAGCAAGCCGAGCGCAACGCCTACCGAGTGCGTGGCGATCATGAACGCCCATCCGATCAACGCCACCACGCACACCCACAGGGACACGGAAAATGCGATCAGCGCGGTCGCCGCGATGAAGAACAGCGGGATGCCAGCCAGCAGAACCCGACCTTCGGTGGCCACCAGCTTGCGCAGCGCGCCCAGCAAATGCCGCAACGCCGTCAGCAGCGCAAGGCTCGCCTTGAGCGCCGCGGTGAACTGCGCATCGGAGGCATACCGGGATTCGCCCGGAGGCACATCCGGCCGCCCCTGCCCGGGTTCCGCGACGTGCTCCTGATCCGCGGCACTCACGGGCACAGAGTCCGCAACTTGCCGGCGACGTTCAACGACGCCATCCCATGATCCGGCCGATCAGCCAGCCGGTGGCCAACGCGATCGCCACCGATTGCACTGGTTTCTCGCGCACGTAATCGCACGCACACTCGTACCAGTCCTCGGCGCGGCCGCGCATGTCGTCCACCGCAGCGCCGCCGCGTTGCCGCCAGTCGGCCGCCTTGTCGGCGGCGCGATGCGCGCTGCGCGCGGTGGCATCAGTCGCCTTATCGACGCGCTGTTCAGCCTGATCGGCCTTATGTTTTGTGGCGTCCGCGGCGCTGCCGGCCTCCTTTTTGACCCGCTCGACAGCCTGGTCGATTTTTTCATGCGTCTTGTCGCTGGCTTGTCCCTGGTTCTTGCTGGTGTCTTCGGCCATGGTGTTCTCCTTGCGGTAGGTGCCGTCCGGCGGACGGCGGCGTTCAAAGGAAGGTCCTCACGACATCGTACTCGGCACGGTTGCCGAATGAACCTTCGGTCAGGTTTCCGTCCAGGCAATCGTGCTCAGCAACCCGAGTGCCTCCCTGCGGGAATCGAGACGGGTGTGCTGGACCACGATCGGAATGTCCGATTCGATCACGCTGGAAAACGGAGTGTCTCGCGGCACCCGCTCGGGGTCTTCGAGGTCGTTGAACCGCAGGTGTTTGGTTCGGCGCGCGGGAAGCGGTACCCGATACGGACCGACGGGATTCTTGTCGACGAAATACAGCGTGATCTCGATATGCGCATCTTCGTCGTTGGCGTTCAACAGGCAGGCCGCTTCGTGGCTCACGAAGCGCGTCCCCTTTTCCTCGAGCGAATCGGGAGGGATATAGCCCTCGGGGATCACCCACAATTTCCTGCCGATCGTCATGACCAGTGCCTCAACTTTCGCGATGCATGGGCAAGCCGTTCACGAGCCGCATGGGCCGGCTCCGATCCGGAACGCGCGCCGTACCAGCCGAGCGCCGTGAGCATGCCCACCAGCACCGCCCCGCCCACCAGCACCAGTCCGCGGTTCTTCTCGACCCACAGCGCCGGGCTGTCGGACGTGGCCTCCTCGTCGAAGGTTCCATGGGTGCCCGGATCGCTCTCGACAGGCACGAACAGGTTGTCCGGCCGCTGGTGGTCGTCGACCTCGTCGGTCTGCTGTCCCTCGTAGGCGGTGCGGCCGAGATAGCGATCGAGCAGTCCGGGGAAAAACTTCTGCCCCCACTCGGCCTTCCAGGTCGGCGACCCGACGGGCACATCGCGGCGCTTGTGGCTGGCGGCGAACAGGATCGCGTCGGCCGCCACCTCGGGCTGGAAGATCGGCGGCACCGGCTGCGGGCGGTTGGGCATCTTGTTGCGCGCCCAGCCGAACTGCGGCGTATTCAGCGCCGGCATCTGCACGCTGGTAATCCGGACATTGCTGCGTTCGTGGATCAGTTCCGAACGCAACGAGTCGATGAAGCCGACCAGCGCGTGCTTCGCGCCGCAATAGGCCGACTGCAGCGGAATGCTGCGATACGCCAGCGCGGATGAGACCTGCACGATGGTGCCGCGGTCGCGTTGGCGCATGCGCTTGAGCGCCGCCATGGTCCCATAGACGCTACCCAGATAAGTCACCTCGGTCGCGCGCTTGAATTCGTCCGCTTCGATGTCGTGCACCGGGGCGAAAATCGTCACCATTGCATCGTTGACCCACACATCGATGGGTCCGAGTTGCTTTTCCACCTGGTCCGCCGCGGCTTCGACCGCCTGCGCGTCGGCGACGTCGGCGGGAATGTCCAAGGCCTCGCCGCCCGCCAGTTCGATTTCGCGTCTGGCCGATTCGAGTCCTTGCTTGCCGCGCGCGATCAGCGCGACCCGCGCGCCATGCTTCGCGAACGCGATCGCGGTCGCACGGCCGACCCCGGCCGACGCGCCGGTCACGACGACTACTTTGTGCTTGAATTGCTGTTTCATGGGTACTCCTTGTACTTGAAAAATCATTCCGTGGATGAATGCACGTGGCTCCGCTGTCGCCTCGCCGCGTGCGCTGCGGAACATCGCCTTGCAGACGCCGGGACTACCTCTCGTCCGCACATTCGTCGTGTCCGCAGGCGCATGCCTTGCGGTCCTCCTCGCGCGTCGGTTCCCCCTGGTCCGCCTTGCGGCAGTGGTCGCTGCAATAGCGCTCGCCTTCCGGCACCTTGCAGGTGCACCCTTCATGCTTGCAT
>JBOHYT010000247.1:0-3427 GCA_050738055.1 Rhodanobacteraceae bacterium | reverse complement strand
TCGCGAGTCGAGAAGGTCGGCTGGCGGTCATCGCAAATGGATACGAGGAAGCCGCATTCGCGGACCTGGAGGCGGATCCGCCGCCGTTGGGGGAAAGGCCGCTGGTATTGCTGCACAGCGGCCTGCTTTACCCGGATGGTCGCAATCCGGTTCCGTTTTTCAAGGCGCTCGCCCGTCTCAAGGCCTCGGGGGTCATCGACGCGAAAAACCTGCAGGTCGTCTTGCGCGCAAGCGGGTTCGAGTCGACCTACGCGCAAGAAGCGCAGCGCCTCGACATCGATGACATCGTGACACTGGCGCCGCCTGTCTCCAACAGGGACGCCTTGATCGAGCAGGCCAGCGCGGACGCGCTTCTGCTGTTCCAGGGCAGCAAGTTCGACAGGCAGATTCCTGCGAAACTGTACGAATACCTGCGCATCGGCCGTCCGATTTTCGCGTTGGTGGGGGAGCATGGGGAAACGGCGCAGACGCTGCGCGATACCGGCAGCGCGCAGCCGGTGCCGCTGGAAGACGCAGACAAGATCCAAGCTTGTTTGGCCGCATTCATTGCTGATGTGCGCGGAGGCCGCGCATTCCGGGTTCGGCCAGATCTGGTTGCCGCGTACTCGCGGCGCGAGGGGGCCGCCTTCCTGGCCAAAATGCTGGACGAGTTGACGGATTGAACGTCGCGCCGCAACGACACGGCAGCGCCGCCAGCCCCATTGAAAATTCGATACCAACTGTGAGCAAGAAGATGACCTCGAGTCCCGACGAGTATTACAAAAGCCCGAAAGTGGCCTCCGAATATGACGAAAGCCGGTTCTCGAGCGTTCTCGGCAGGCTATTCAATACTATGGAAAAGCGTGTCATTACCAAGTGTTTTTCCGGCGTTCGAAAAGGTCAGGTCATCGCGGATGCGCCGTGTGGAACGGGCCGCCTCGCCGAAGAGCTGCTTGCCAACGGATACCGCGTGCACGGCATCGACATTTCCGAAGCCATGCTGCGCGTGGCAGAACAGCGCCTGCAGCGGTACAAGGCCGGCTTCACCTGTGAAATGGCCGATGTCAAAGGGCTTTCCCCGCGTGAACCTGCATTTGACGCAGCCTTGTGTGCGAGGGTGCTGATGCATTTCCCGTTGGACCAGCAGATGGAATTCCTGGCCGGGGTGGCCAAGCTGAGTCGATCGATCGTGGTGATCAACCATAGTCTCGATTCAGCGTACCAGCGGTTCCGGCGTCGCATGAAAGGCTTGCTCAGCCGCCAGCAACCTGCGCGCTTTCCGACCAGCGATGCCGACATCCAGTTGCTGCTGGAACGAGCGGGCCTGCGTGAGGTGAGACGTTATCGTTTGTTCCCGCTGATGAGTGAAGCGGTTTATATCGTGGCCGAAAAAATCCGGACGCCTGCGGGCCTGATGTAATCGGGCCTTCTTCCACAAAGAAAGATGGACAGATCGTGCCAGACAGCAAAAAAAAGAAAAGCGTTCGGCGAGCCTTGTCCTTGTCTTTCGTACAACAGCTTGTCACGCTGGTTTTCAGCTTCGGCGCAATCACCATAATAAGCCGCCTGCTGACCCCGGCCGAGGTGGGGGTGTTCTCGATTGCGGCGGGGATGGTTGCGCTCATCCACATGCTGCGTGATTTTGGGGTCAGCGAATTCGTGGTCCAGGAGGCGGTTCTCGATCGTGCTTTGGTGCGAACCGCGTTTACCATGAATCTAATCATCGCGTGGTGCCTTGGTGCCGCGATCTTCGTGGCCAGCGGCGCGATTGGCGACTTCTACGCTGATGTGGGCGTTACCCGTGTGCTCAGGGTGTTGAGCCTGGTCTTTGTCCTGCTTCCGTTCGGCACCACGACCATGGCTTTGCTGAAACGCGAGATGGAATTCGGAAAGTTGTCGAAGATACGCATCGTGGAGTCAGTAATACGCAGTTGTACGGCGGTTGCCTTGGCGTACGCCGGATTTTCCTACATGAGCCTGGCGTGGTCGGCCTTGGTGGGCATCGTTGTAATGATCATCGGCAGCGCCATTTGGGGCTGGCAGTACAGCGTAAAGGGGCTCAGCCTTGCGCATTGGAGGCGGGTGCTCCAATTCGGCTCCAACCGGACGGTTTCCGACGTGGTCGGACAGCTCGGAGGGCAATCCGCCAACCTCGTCATCGGCAAGATGCTTGGAATGGCCGACGCCGGACTCTACTCACGGGGCTACGGCGTGGTCAACATGTACCGCACCAATATCCTCGGTGCCATAGCAGCCGTTGCATTTCCCGCCTTCGCACGTGAGCACCGGGAATACGCCAGGGCGCCGGAGCTGTTGCTGAAGGCATTGGTTTACATCACCGGAATCAGTTGGCCATTTTTTGCGTGCGGCGTGATTCTTGCCTACCCGGTCATCAACCTCCTGTTCGGCCATCAGTGGAATACGGCGGTGCCGCTGATGCGCTGGCTGTGCGGTGCCGCAATGATTGGTACGTTGATGTGGCAATGCAATGCATTTCTGGTTGCGGTCGGACGCGTAGGCACGGTAACCCGCGTGGAAATCGAATATCAGCTCGCCCGGCTTGGCATCACCATCGCCGCTGCGTTTTACAGTCTGGAGGCGGTTGCCGCGGTGCAGGTCCTGGTCTATGTCATGGCCACCGTGCTTTATTACCGGGAACTGCGGGTTTACGACGCGCTGAAGATTCGCAAGTGCGCCAGGGCCCTTGTCCCGAGTGCCGTGGTTGCGCTGGCAACTTGCATTGCCCCGCTGGCGGTCGTTTTCACCCCGGGCTTCGTCGAACGGCACATGTTGCCCGCATTCGTGGCCGCGTTCATTGGAGGCTGCGCAGGGTGGTTGCTGGCCATAGTGCTGATGCAGCATCCGCTGTACGACGAACTCAAGCGCGGCGTTGCACGCTTGCCTGGTTCCCGTCGGTTGTTGCGTGGGTAGGATATGACGAAAGTGAACATCACCCGGATGCTCGACAGCCGGTTTGAGTGCACGCATTGTCACGCTTCGCGAAGTTGGGTTCCGACGGGCCGCGCTTTGGTACGGCAATATTCCAGCATCCACCGGCTGCGGTGCAGGCACTGTGGCGAGCGGATCGTGGTCAAGGTGGTCGGCGGAAGATATTCGAGCGAGGCGGCGCGGGTGCATGCCCGCAAGGAGTACGAGGCACTCTGTACGCTGCAGTCCACATTTCCGCAAGATGAGCGTTACGGGACCCTGGTTCCGTTGGGGCACCTGGAACACGCGGGGTGTGGAGTCGTGATCACGGGGCTCGCCGGCGGCGTCGACTTCATGCACTACGTGCGGACCCTCGATGCAGCCGGGACGCAAGACGCCTGCCACTCGGCCGGTGTCTGGCTGAAAAAGCTGCACGAAAGCGATGTGCAGAACCGGCAAGAGCCTTTGGGTACGCCGGACAAGATCAGCTTTCTTGCGGGAACGTACGACGGGGTCTTGC
>JBOHYT010000246.1:0-11299 GCA_050738055.1 Rhodanobacteraceae bacterium | reverse complement strand
GGATGAGACCACCTGCATGGTGCGCGCCTGCGAGCGGATCGCGCGCTTCTATCACATGGAGTCGTGCGGCCAGTGCACCCCGTGCCGCGAAGGCACGGGCTGGATGCACCGCGTGCTGACCCGGATCGTCGCGGGCGGCGGAACCTCCGAAGACCTGCACCGCCTGAAGGCGGTCGCGGGCCAGATCGAGGGGCACACCATCTGCGCGTTCGGCGAAGCCGCGGCGTGGCCGGTGCAGGCGTTCCTCGCCAACTACTGGGACGAGTTCGAGTATTTCGTCGAGCACGGGCACTCGATTGTCGACGACAAGCTGAGGGTTGCGGCGTGAATCGAGCCATTTCAATCGGGGCTCGGGACTCGGGACTCGGGACTCGGCCAAAGCTGGCTATCCAGCACATTCAAGCTTTGGCGCATCTCTGGTTTGCGAGAGTACCCGGCAAGAGCGTGAAGACACTGCCCGAATGCTGTTTCGAGTCCCGGGTCCCGAGTCCCGAGTCCCGGCTCTGCCGGGTCCCGAGTCCCGAGTCCCGGCTCTGCCGGGTCCCGAGTCCCGAGTCCCGGCTTTGCCGAGTCCCGAGTCCCGAGTCCCGAGTCCCGGGAGCTTCCGCATGAGCGCCCAACCGAAAGACACCGCGCCGCCCCCCGACATGGTCGACATCGAAATCGACGGCCATCCGTTTCGCGCACCCAAGGGTTCGACGATCATCCAGGCGTGTGACGTGGCGGAGATCCCGTTGCCACGCTTCTGCTACCACGAGAAGTTGCCGATCGCGGCCAACTGCCGGCAGTGCATGGTCGAGGTCGAGATGGGCGGCAAGATGGTTCCCAAGCCGCAGGTTGCCTGCGCGACTCCGGTCGCTGCGGGCATGAAGGTGTTCACGCGCTCGCCCAACGCGATGAAGTGGCAGCGCAACACCATGGAATTTCTGCTGATCAACCATCCGCTGGATTGTCCGATCTGCGATCAGGGCGGCGAGTGCGAGCTGCAGGACATCTCGATGGGCTATGGCCGTTCGGTGACCCGCTTCACCGAGCGCAAGCGCACGGTCGCCGACGAAGATATCGGGCCGCTGGTCGCCACCGAGATGACCCGTTGCATCCATTGCACGCGCTGCGTGCGGTTCGTGGGCGAGATCGCCGGAACCTGGGAACTCGGCGACCTGAGCCGCGCCGACAGCCACGTAGTCGGCACCTACATCGGGCGCACCATCGAATCGGAACTCTCCGGCAACATCATTGATCTCTGCCCGGTCGGCGCGCTCACCGACAAGGTGTTCCAGTTCAAGGCGCGCGCCTGGGAACTGATCGCGAAGCCGTCGATCGGCTACCACGACGCGCTCGGCTCCAACCTGTGGCTGCACACCAATCGCGGCCAGGTGTTGCGCACGGTGCCGCGCGACAACGAGGCGATCAACGAGTGCTGGCTTTCCGACCGCGACCGCTACAGCCATGAGGGCCTGTATGCGGACGATCGCGCGACGCGGCCGATGATCCGCAAGGACGGGGAACTGGTCGAGGTGCCGTGGGAGGAGGCGATCGCCGTCGTCGCGGATGGCCTGAAGAAGTGTGGCAGCGATGTCGCTGCGCTGCTCGCACCGATGACTTCGTGCGAAGAAGGGCATCTGCTGGTGCAACTCCTGCGCGGGCTCGGCAGCGGGCGCATCGACCACCGCCTGCGGGTGCAGGATTTCTCGGACGGCGGCCCCGCAGGCGGGACGTTCGAAATGCCGGTGGCGGACGTCGCGAACGTGACGGCTGCGCTGATCATCGGCGGCAACCTGCGCCAGGAAATGCCTCTGCTGAATCACCGCCTGCGCCACGCGAGTCGCCACGATGCCTCGAAGCATCCGGCATCCAATCCGGCGCATTACGACATTGCCGAAGTGCACGGCGCCGCGATCTACGCGATCAACCCGGTGCATTTCGATTTCAACTACGAGTTGGCGGGCGAAAAGGTCTTCGCGCCGCAACACCTGGTCGACGCGTTGCTGTGCACGGCGAAGGCGGCCGGTGCGGGCAGCGGCGATCCGGCGCTCGCCAACGCGGTTGCCGCGGCGGACGACCACGCCGATGCGCGCGCCTGGATGGAAGCGCTCAAGGGCGCGGAATCCTCGGTGGTGATCCTCGGCGAAGTGGCCGTGCAGCATCCGCAGGCTGCCTGGCTGCGCACGCTTGCGCGCGCGATCGCGAAAGCCACAGGCAGTGCGTACGACGAGTTGCCGGCGGGTGCCAATGCGGTCGGACTGGCCCGCGTCGGTGCGCAGTCGGGCGAACCCGGTGGCAGTGGAAGGGCGATCCTGGAACAGCCCTCGAAAGCGCTGGTTGCCTGGCAGACGGGATCGCTGGATTGTTTCGCGCCATGGGCGTACGAGCGCGCGCGCGAAGGCGCGGACTTCCACGTGTACGCCGGCGCGTACGCCTGCGAAGGCGTCCGGCGCACCGCCGACGCGGTGTTGCCATTGGGCCTGCCGCCCGAGATCGATGGCACCTATGTGAATGTCGATGGCATCGTGCAGTCGCTCGCCGCGGGCGCCAGCCTGCCGGGCGACGCGCGCCCGGGCTGGAAGGTGCTGCGCGCGCTGGGCGCTGCACTTGGCATCGAGGGTTTCGAATTCACCGACATTGCCGAAGTGCGTGCGCGAATCGCGGCGCCGTTGTCGAAGCCGGTTGCGGTAGGCGAGGGCAGGGCAAGTAGTGCCCTCACCCGAACCCGTCTCCCGGGGGGAGAGGGGCTTTACCGGCTCGCGACCGTCGGAATCTATCGAACCGACCCGGTAGTACGGCGCGCCAAGGCATTGCAGAAGCACCCGTTGAACCGCGCGCCGGCGCTGCGCATTTGCGCCGACGACGCGCGTGCGTTGGGGTTGCTGGACGGGGTCAAGGCCAACGTTTCCGGCGTCGAACTTCCGGTGGTGGTCGATGCCGCGGTGCCGCAGGGCTGCGCGTGGATCGAGGCCGGCCACGCCGCGACCGCGACATTGCCGTCCAGCGACGCCGTGCTCGACATCAAGGCGGTGAGAGCATGACGCAGAACAACAAAAGCGGGAACTGGGAGCAGCGAGCGGGGAGCAACTGCCCGATTTCGCGAATGTTGCGATTCCCGATTCCCGATTCCCCATTCCCGTTCTTCGGGGGCCAAGCATGAACGACGGACTGATTTTCGGGCTCACGCTCGGCAAGATCCTGGCGGTCGCGGTGCCGTTGATCATCTCGGTGGCGATGTACGTGTGGTGGGAACGCAAGGTGATCGGCTGGATGCACGTCCGGATGGGGCCGAACCAGATCGGTCCGTTCGGGCTGCTGCAGGCGTTCGCGGACGTGTTCAAGCTCCTGTTCAAGGAGATCATCATCCCGACCAACGCCAACCGCTTTTTGTATTTTGTCGCGCCGATGCTCGCGGTGATCCCTGCGCTCGCGGTGTGGGCGGTGATTCCGTTCAATCACGGCATCGTGCTGGCCAATGTCAACGCCGGCGTGTTGTATCTGCTGGCGATGTCCTCGCTCGGCGTGTACGGGATCATCCTGGCCGGCTGGGCATCCAACTCGCGCTACGCGCTGCTCGGCTCGATGCGCTCGGCCGCGCAGATGATTTCGTATGAAATCTGCATCGGCATGGCGCTGGTAACGGTCCTGGTGCTGGCCGGCAGCCTCAACTTCTCCGCGATCGTCGAGGCCCAGGCCGGGCACAAGGGCCTGTTCGACTGGTTCTGGCTGCCGCTGCTGCCGATGTTCTTCGTGTTCTACATCTCGGGCGTCGCCGAAACCAATCGCTTGCCGTTCGACGTGGCAGAGGGCGAATCGGAAATCGTAGCGGGCTTCCACGTGGAGTATTCGGGTTCGGCGTTCGCGCTGTTCTTCCTGGCCGAATACGCCAACATGATGCTGATGTCGTTCCTGGTGGCGATCCTGTTCCTGGGCGGCTGGCTCAGCCCGTTCCAGGGCGCGCCCTTCGGCGGGTTGGCGGCACCCGGCTGGTGGTGGCTGTTCGCGAAGTTCTTCGTGATCGCGACGTCGCTGCTGTGGCTGCGCGCGACCTTTCCGCGCTACCGCTACGACCAGATCATGCGGCTTGGCTGGAAGGTATTCATCCCGATCTCGATCCTGTGGATTGCCGTAGCGGGTGTCTTCAAATTTTTTGGCGTGGTCACGATAGGCCATTGATGGGCCGGTGCAATAAAGCTTCAGACACGGATAAAAGCGGATGAATCCGCAAACAGCATTGCGCGATCATCCGCATGAATCAGAGTAAATCCGTGTCGAAGCAGCTCTTCATAACGTGCTCAGGTATTCGAGAAAATTTCAAACCATGAATCGCATCATCAACTATTTCAAAAGCCTGCTGCTGATTGAACTTGCGGCCGGGCTGTGGGTGACGCTCAAGTACCTGTTCAAGCCGAAGTTCACGATGCGCTTCCCGATGGAAACGATCCCGCGCTCGGTGCGCTTCCGCGGGCTGCACGCGCTGCGCCGCTACCCGAACGGCGAGGAACGTTGCATCGCATGCAAGCTGTGCGAGGCGGTGTGCCCCGCGCTGGCGATCACCATCGATTCCGCGCCGCGCGCGTCGGATGGCACCCGGCGTACCACGCGCTATGACATCGACCTGTTCAAGTGCATCTACTGTGGGCTATGCGAGGAAAGCTGCCCGGTGGATTCGATCGTGCTCACCGACATCCTCGAGTACCACTTCGAACGCCGCGGCGAGCACATCGTGACCAAGTCGCAACTATTGGCGATCGGCGACCGCTTCGAGAAAGACATCGCTGCGGCGCGCGCACAGGACGCACCGTACAGGTGAACAAAGGCAAGCCCTGACATGCATCACGAAATCTTCCAGATGGTCTGCTTCGTGGTCTTCGCCGCCGTTGCGGTGGGTGCCGCGCTGGCCGTGATCACGGTGAAAAACACCGTGCACGCGGTGTTGTCGCTGGTGTTGACGTTCTTCTCGGCGGCTTGTCTGTGGATGCTGGCCGAGGCGGAATTCCTGGCGCTCGCGCTGGTGGTCGTCTACGTCGGGGCGGTGATGGTGCTGTTCCTGTTCGTGGTGATGATGCTGGACATCAACCTCGAGCCGCTGCGCGAAGGATTCATCAAGTACCTGCCGGTCGGCATCGGCGCGGCCGTGATCATGCTGATCGAGATGCTCGGGATCATCGGCGTCAAGACCTTCGAGGTCCAACCCGGCCCGAATCCGGCCGGCGTCTCGAACATCGCATGGCTCGGCGACGCACTGTTCCGGCATTTCCTGCTGCCGTTCGAGATGGCGGCGGTGATCCTGACCGTAGGTCTGGTTGCGGCGGTGGTGCTGGCGCTGCGGGTGCGCACCTTCTCCAAACACCAGAACCCGGCCGCGCAGTCGGCAACCCGCGCGGGAGCGCGCGTGCGCATGGTCAAGATGCAGGCGGTCGCGTCCGCCGCGCCCGACAAGGAGGCAACCAAGCCATGATGATTCCCCTCGCCTGGTACATCGTGTTCGCGACGGTGCTGTTTTGCATCTCGATCGCGGGCCTGTTCATCAACCGCAAGAACGTGATCGTGCTGTTGATGTGCATCGAATTGATGCTGCTGGCCGTGAACACCAATTTCGTCGCGTTCTCGCGGTTCCTCGACAACCCGGCCGGGCAGGTATTCGTGTTCTTCATCTTGACGGTTGCGGCGGCCGAATCCGCGATCGGCCTCGCGATCGTGGTGTTGATGTTCCGCAATCGTCACACGATCAACGTCGAAAAGATCGACTCGCTGCGCTACTGACCAGAGGGAACGCTCGATGCCACATCGCTTCGTACGATGCCGCGCCCCCTTCGACGCGGCCACCGGGGGATTCTTTGTCGCAATGTGCGAGGTGCAGCCATGATCAACGAGATCGTTCTGATCGTGCTGGCGATCGCGCCGCTGGTCGGCGCCGTGATCGCCGGGCTCGCCCGCAACCAGATCGGGCGCGTTGGCTCCGCCGGCATCGCGATCGTCTCGGTGGCCGTGTCGCTCGCGCTTTCCTGCCTGGTGTTTTACCAATTGGTGTGGGGTGGCGCGCCGATCTTCGACCACAACGTCTTCACCTGGCTCCAGGTCGGCAAATTCACGATCGGCATCGGTTTCCTGGTCGACCGGCTGACCGCGCTGATGCTGGTGACGGTGACCTTCGTGTCGCTGATGGTGCACATCTACACCATCGGCTACATGCGCGAAGACCCGGGCTTCCAGCGCTTCTTTGCCTACATCGCGCTGTTCACCTTCTCGATGCTGTTGCTGGTGCTCGCCAACAACTTCCTGGAGTTGTTCGTGGGGTGGGAACTGGTGGGTCTGGTCTCCTACCTGCTGATCGGCTTCTGGTTCGACCGGCCCACCGCGACGGCCGCCGCGCTCAAGGCATTCATCGTCAACCGGGTGGGGGACTTCGGGTTCATCCTCGGCATCGCCTGCGTGCTGTATGCGTTCCACACGCTCGACTACGCCACCGTGTTTGCACATGCGGACAGCCTGCGGGGCCGCACCATCGAGGTGATCGGCGGCCAGCCATGGTCGCTCGCAACCCTGATTTGCCTGCTTTTGTTCGTGGGCGCGGTCGGCAAGTCCGCGCAGGTTCCTTTGCACGTGTGGCTGCCCGACTCGATGGAGGGTCCGACCCCGATCTCGGCACTGATCCATGCCGCGACCATGGTCACCGCGGGCGTCTTCATGGTGGCGCGGATGTCGCCGCTCTTCGAGATTTCGACCACCGCGCTTTCCGTGGTGCTGATCGTGGGTGCGACGACCGCATTCTTCATGGGTCTCGTCGGCATCGTCCAGACGGACATCAAGCGCGTGATCGCCTATTCGACGATCTCGCAACTCGGCTACATGGTCGCGGCGCTCGGTGCGTCGGCGTATGCCGCGGGCATCTTTCATCTGATGACCCACGCGTTCTTCAAGGCGCTGATGTTCCTCGGCGCAGGCTCGGTGATCATCACGATGCACCACGAGCAGGACATGCGCTACATGGGCGGCCTGCGCACGTACATGCCGATTACCTACATCACGATGTGGGTTGGCTCGCTGGCGCTGGTCGCGACGCCGGGCTTTTCCGGCTTCTTCTCTAAGGACGAGATCATCGATGCCGTCGGGAAATCCACGATATTCGGTTCGACCTACGCCTATTGGTGCGTGCTGCTCGGCGTGTTCGTGACCGCGGTATATACCTTCCGCATGATGTACATGACGTTCCACGGCAAGGAACGCTTCCGCGTCGAGCACGGCACGCACGATTCGCACGACCATCATCAGGGCGTATTGCCCCACGCGCCCAAGGAGTCGCCGTGGGTGGTGACGGTGCCGCTGGTGCTGCTGGCGATTCCGTCGGCGATCATCGGCTGGTTCGTCACCGGCCCGCTGCTGTTCGGTGGCTGGTTCGGGAAATCCATCCGGGTGCTGCCGGCCCACGACGTGCTGGCGAAGCTGGGTGCGGAATATCACGGCGTCGTGTCGCTGTTCTGGCACGGGTTCCTGGAACCGCCATTCTGGGTGCTGGTGGCCGGCTTCGTGGTCTCGACCTGGATCTGGCAATTCAATCCGCAGATCGCCGATCGCGCGGCCCGCAAGTTCCTGCCGGTGTACCGCGTGCTGGTGCGCAAATTCTATTTCGACGAGCTGTATTACAACCTCTTCGCACGCGGCGGCTTGAAGATGGGACGCGCGTTCTGGAAGGGCACCGATGCCGGCGTGTTCGACGGCACGGTCAACGGCGCCGCGTGGGTCACCGAGCGCAGCTCGCGCGTGTTCCGACGACTGCAGACCGGATTCCTCTACCACTACGCGTTCGCGATGATCGTCGGGCTGATCCTGTTGCTGGGCGGGCTGTGGTTCTGGGGGTTGCGATGATGGCCGTGAATTGCGGGACTCGGGACTCGGGACTCGGGACTCGAGAAAGCGGATCTGCGGTGAATCGCTGTCCATCATATTTTGCGGTGGCGAGCGGTGGTCACCAGATAGCGAATCGGCACGAATTGAGCGGCGGCGTGCCGCCTCGCCAGTCGTCGTGCTCGTGGAACGCGTTGCCGGACCACCGAGTCCCGAGTCCCGAGTCCCGAGTCCCGGCTTCCGAGTCTCGAGTCTCGAGTCCCGAGTCCCGAGTCCCCGCTGTCGAGTCCCGAGTCCCCGCTGTCGAGTCCCGAGTCCCGAGTCCCGAGTCCCGATCCAAGGAACCCGCATGAGCACATGGCCCATCTTGAGTGTGCTGATCTGGTTTCCGTGTCTCGGCGCGATCCTGGTGCTGCTGGCCGGCAACGCGCGCCCGCGGCTGGCGCGCTGGCTTTCACTTGCGGTCACGGTGATCACGTTCGCGCTCAGCCTGCTGATGCTCGCTTGGTACAACCCGGGCCCCGGCACGTTCCAGATGCAGGAAAAAATCCGCTGGATTCCCGGCATCAACTCGAGCTATCACGTCGGCGTCGACGGGATTTCGGTGGCGCTGATCATCCTGACCACTTTCACGACGATCCTCGTGGTCGCCGGCGCCTGGGAAGTCATCAAGGACAAGGTGCACCAGTACATGGCGGCGATGCTGGTGCTGGAGGGCCTGCTGATCGGCGTGTTCTGCGCGATGGATGCGCTGCTGTTCTACCTGTTCTTCGAAGCCATCCTGATTCCGATGTTCTTCCTGATCGGCGTCTGGGGCGGCAAGCGGCGCGTGTATGCGACCCTGAAGTTCTTCATCTACACGTTCTTCGGCTCGATCTTCTTCCTGATCGGCCTCTTGTACATGTACCACCGGGCCGGCACCTTCGACCTGCCGACGTTGTGGGCGTTTCCATTCACCTTCAAGGAGCAGACCTGGCTGTTCGCCGCATTCGGGATCGCGTTCGCGATCAAGACCCCGATGGTGCCGGTCCACACCTGGCTGCCCGATGCGCACGTCGAGGCGCCGACCGGCGGTTCGGTGATCCTGGCCGCGATCATGTTGAAGGTCGGCCTGTACGGTTTCATACGCTTCTCGTTGCCGATCGTGCCCGACGCATCGCAACATTTCGCGTGGGTGATCATCGTGCTCAGCCTGGTCGCGATCATCTACATCGGCTACGTGGCGATGGTGCAGCCGGACATGAAGAAGCTGGTCGCGTACTCGTCGATCGCGCACATGGGTTTCGTGACCCTTGGCTTGTTCATCGTGTACATGCTGGCCCGCCAACTGCACGACGTCGAGATGGCGCAACTCGGCGTGCAGGGCGCGGTGATCCAGATGGTCTCGCACGGTTTCGTGTCGGGCGCGCTGTTTACCTGCATCGGGGTGATGTACGACCGGCTGCACACCCACGAGATCAGCGTGTTCGGCGGATTGGCCAAGGTGATGCCGTGGTTCGCGGCGTTCTGGATCCTGTTCGCGATGGCCAACACCGGTCTGCCCGGCACTTCCGGGTTTGTCGGTGAATTCATGGTGATCCTGTCGAGCTTTACCGCCAACCCGTGGATCGCGCTGTTCGCCGCGTATTCCCTGATCATCAGCGCAGGCTTCACGCTGTACCTGATGAAGCGCATCGTGTGGGGCACGCCGCCGACGGCGAAGGCAGCGGCGATGCCGGAAATCAATACCCGCGAGGGGCTGGTGCTCGGCGCGTTCGCGGTTGCGGTGCTGGCGCTCGGCATATATCCGTGGCCGGTGATGCACCTGATGGATTCCTCGGTCGCCCACCTCGTCACGCACTTGATGGTTTCCAAGGTGTGAGTTTGAAAAACGTGCGGTCATGGACGACCGCGACTCGACGGTTGCGACCACGAAGGCCGCACAGGAGAACCCATGGTTTCGCTCAACGATGTACTGGTGATCGTCCCGGAACTGTATTTGACCGCGGCGGCGTGCCTGGTGCTGCTGTTCGACGTGTTCATCCGCGAAGACCAGCGCGACATGACCCACTGGATGGCGGTCGTGGTGATGGCGGTCGCGATCGTGCTGGTGATCCGCGGCCAGCCGCCCGGAACCGCGACCGCCTTCGATGGCATGTTCGTGCGCGACCACATGGCCGAGATCCTGCAGGTCGCGGTGCTCTCCGCCACCATCCTGATGTTCGTGATCGCGAGGCCATGGCTGAAGGATCGCAAGCTGTTCCTGGGCGAGTTCTACTCGCTCACGATGTTCTCGGTGCTCGGCGTGATGATGCTGGTGTCGGCCGGCAGCCTGATTACCGTGTATCTCGGCCTCGAAATGTTTTCGCTGCCGGCCTTCGCGTTGGTGGCCCTGAACCGCGAATCGAAACTGTCTTCCGAAGCCGCGATCAAGTTCTTTGTGCTTGGCGCGCTCGCGTCGGGTCTGCTGCTGTTCGGCATGTCGCTGATCTTTGGCGCCACCGGCAGCCTCGACCTGCACACCATCTTCGCGTCGGTCGGCACGACCCGGCACCTGCACCTGCTGCAGTTCGGGCTGGTGTTCCTGGTGGTCGGCATCGGCTTCGAGTTTGGCGCCGTGCCGTTCCACATGTGGCTGCCGGACGTCTACGAGGGCGCGCCCACCCCGATCGCGATGTACATCAGCGCGGTGCCCAAGCTCGCCGCGGTGGGGCTCGCCTACCGCCTGCTGGAGATGGGCCTCGGCCCGCTGGCCGGCGACTGGCGGATGATGCTGGCGATCATGGCGGCGTTGTCGCTGGTCGTCGGCAACGTGGTCGCGATCGCGCAGACCAACCTGAAACGCATGCTCGCGTATTCCACGATCTCGCACATGGGGTTCGTGTTTCTGGCGCTGTCCAACCCGACGCCGGAAGGTTATTCCTCGGCGGTGTTCTACGCGGTGTGTTTCGCGCTGATGGAAACCGTCGCCTTCGGCGTGATCCTCGCGCTGGCGCGCCGCGGATTCGAGTGCGAGATGATCGCCGACCTCAAGGGTCTCAATCATCGTTCGCCCTGGTTCGCCGGCATGATGGCGCTCGCGATGTTCTCGCTGGCCGGCATCCCGCCGATGTGGGGTTTCGCCGCCAAGGTGCTGGTGCTGAAGGCCGCAATCGACGGCGGCATGCTGTGGCTCGCGGTCGTCGCGATCATCTGCGCAATCATCGGCCTGTTCTACTACCTGCGCGTGGTCAAGGTGATGTACTTCGATGAGCCCGCCGAAGGCGTCGAACCGCTGCAGGCCAAGCGCGACCCGCTGCTGCGCGTGGTGTTGTCGATCAACGCGCTCGGCCTGCTCGCAATGATCTTCTTCTCCGGCATGCTGTTCGAGTGGTGTCGCGCGGCGTTCGGGGTCTGATCAAACGGTGCTGCGCGACGCGCATTTTCCGGGCCTTGGGTTCAGCGCTCGGAATGACCCGTCTCGTCGTGCTCGCGGTGGGTGAGCAAC
>JBOHYT010000245.1:0-7924 GCA_050738055.1 Rhodanobacteraceae bacterium | reverse complement strand
GACCTTTACTGGGGTATCTTCGATTATATTAGTAATGATTATGACAAACAAAACAAATACTGGATCTATTACGAAAACCTTCCCCAGGGAGTGCAAAACGCACTGATGGATCTTGCGTACAACTTTGGCTATACACTTTCTTCCTCAAAACAACCAGTTGCCGTTCAAAATCTTTGGTCTTCCGCGTTGGCGCAAAACTGGACTCAAGTGGTTACTGATTTCACGACAACAGCCAAGACTTATGGACTGCGTTACTCTCGGGACGGTCACGCGGTACAACGTGACGAGTACATGAATTTTATTCCATTCAATGGCACGAAGGGCCTATGCCACGCAAAATGAAATACAAGGTCGCGGACTTCATAAGACAGAAGGCCAACGGACACGCACATGAAGCATAGAACGGTCACCATCTTCACAGCGGCAATGTTTGTCCTTTGCAACGCTAGCGCCGTAAGTGCGCAAAAAAAAGATGTAACGGCCAAAAACCAATCGGTAAGCGCGCAAAGCACGGTCCAGTGGGAGCCAGTCGATACCGTCGCACCATGGTACATGAACCAAACGCTTAGGGATGAATTGCAGCAATCTATTCGGGAATTTTTCGGAAACGCGGTGGGTACCTATTTTTACAAGTACGGCAACAAGCCATTCTGGGGCTTTTCTCAGGACGACAACTGGCAACTAATCTCAACGCAATTTATTGATATTCAGGGATCTGTTTACCAAAGAAGAGGCACAATCCTCCATGGCCAGTGGCAGCTTTACGCGTGGTCGAATCCGTCTGGCCCGGTGGATGCCATAGTAACCGCAATCGGCAGCACATCCGTTGTCGCCGCAGCCATCGTTCATATGAGTTGTGGATCCATCTCTCGCTCAAACATTCACGATGTTGCGATCGTCAAAAACCACTTTTTCGTGAACCCGAAGTGCAGTAAACCAGTAGTTACTATTTTCTTCAAGGATGCTTTCGCAGTCGATCCCGCGATTCGCGATGTGCTAGCGCATTGGGGGTCCAGGCAAAAAATCGAAGATTGCAAGCACGACATTCTGCATTCGAACAGTTTGGAGCACAAGGCATACGTCACCAAGTTCGGCGCAGTGCCGTCCTGCTGGATGCACTACAAGGTTAAACTCCTTAATCGCGAAGAGCAATAAATCTGTTGCAAATAGCATTCGACGTTGCTTGATGCGGCCTTAGCGAATCGTCTGCGATGACCGCGACACTGGGGACACCCCGAGTGACAGACACCGACACGCAAGTGCCGCAACCTCGCCCGCGTCACGTCGCAATGACCATGTACGATAAGGACATGGATTTTCTGACACACCATGAGCGCCCATCCAGACGTTACATTCTTGCTACCATGCCACGCTCTGGCAGCACCTTGTGCTCAATTCGATTCTGGCAATCGGGCCAGTTGGGGGCGCCGCTGGAATACCTCAATTTACGCATGGCAAAGGGCGTTCTAAAACGACTTGGCTACGTGTTGGAGAATGGTCGACCCAACGAGGCGCAGATGGCTAGCTATTGGACTAACTTGCAGAAATTGAGGACATCCCCGAATGGCGTCTTTGGCTGCAAGCTATTCGTGTGCAACCTCGCATACCTGTCCAACCGGCTTCCAGAGTTCCTATCGCGCGTGGCACCAACACATGTAGTTTATCTGACGCGAAGGGACTTGGTGGGCCAAGCGATTTCCTATTCTAGGGCTCAGCGATCTAATATCTGGTTCGGTGGTCTTCATTCCACGCAAACGCCACAGTATGATTTCGAGCACATTCGGTCTTGCCTGACTTCTATTTGCGGACAGATGGCGGTATGGGAAAGACTGTTCAAAGTTTGGGGTATTCAGCCACTTCGCCTGTACTACGAGCAAATTTGCAGGACGCCGCGACGCGCTGTTGTGGCCGCCAAGGCCCACATGGGTTTGGTGCATGACCCAGCTTCCAAGCTGGCCCTTCCACTGATCGTCCGTCAAGCCGACCGCGTCAGTAGCGATTGGCGTACCCAGTTTTTGCGTGACGCGGAACGCTACGAGGAACACGGCCGCGAGCAGACAGGAGTCCTCCAAACGGCTACGGGTGCAACGTAAATGCACGGCTCGGGAGCACTCGCCGAGAATCATAAACTGCCACAATCCGCGAAAATTCGGGGCGTTGGCGTTCGGCGAAGCCGCGTGGATCCTAAATTGGTTGGGTCTTTGCGGGACGTTGCGGCGTGGTGCGCGGAAAGCGGATTTCCACCCGCAGGCCGTGCGGGTCGGAGTGGTTGACGAACGCCAGGTCGGCGCCGTGGCGCTCGGCGATCTCACGCACGATCGCGAGCCCGAGACCGGTGCCTTCGTGGCCGTTGCCCATCGCGCGGAAGAAACGTTCGCCGAGGCGCGGCACCAGTTCCGGCGCGACGCCCGGGCCGTTGTCCTGCACGCTCAGCGTGCAACCGCGGTCGACGTCCTGCTGCAGTCCGACAGTGACGATGGAATTGCCGCGCCGGCCGTAGCGCACCGCATTGTCGATGAGGTTGCCGAGCATCTCGCGCAGCAGCACGGCGTCACCGATGATGGAAATGCCGTGTTCGGGTCCCTGGTAGCCCAGGTCGACGCCTCGCGCGATCGCGTCCGGCACCCGCGCCGACACTTCATCGCGAACCACGGCGGCGAGGTCGATTGGCACCGCGACGCCGAGCGATTCGTCGGGCGCCTGGGCGCGTGCCAGCGCCAGCAACTGGCCCGCCGCGCGCGCCGTACCAGCCGACAACCGCTCGACATGCGTCAGTGCTTCGCGCACCGTGTCGGGTCGCGGATCGGCGAGCGCGCGTTCGGCTTGCAGTCGCAGCCCCGCGAGCGGAGTACGCAACTGGTGGGCGGCATCGGCGATGAAGCGCTGCTGCTGGCGCAGCATGCGGTCGAGGCGGCTGAGCAGCGCATCAATGGTCGCGACCAGCGGCTGCACTTCGAGTGGCGCGTCGATGGTCCGGAGGGGTGACAGGTCGCCTACGTCGCGCATCCGCAGTTCGTGGGCCAGCGGATCGAGGACGCGCAGGCCGCGGTTGATGCCGAGCCACACCAGCGCCATCGCGACGCAGATCAGCAGCAGCTCGATCGGCACCGTGGAAACCAGCAGCTCCCGCGCCAGCGTCTTGCGGTTGCGCACGCTCTCCGCCGTCGAGATCACCAGCGTGTCGCCGGGGTCGGCCTTGTTGGTCAGGAATACCGAGGCCATCCGCATGGCCTGCCCGTGGTCGGTGAAGTTCGTGAAGACAGGAAGATTGCCCGACGCCGCGGGGTTCGGCTGCGGCAGATCCTCATCGCCGGCGAGCACGCCGTAGCGCAGGCTGCGCACTGCGAAGATGTTGCGATCGTGCACCGAGAACTGCAGCAGGATGCGCGCCTGGTCGCTGAGTTCGTTGCGGCCCGCATCGCTGTTGACGAGGTCGGCCATCGCGTTCGCGCTGTTCAGCAGCCAGCGGTCGTATACCTTGTTGGCATAGTGCAAGCCGATCACGTAATTGATGATGCCACCGCAGACCAACACCGCCAGCAGCGGCAACGCCACGAACAGCAGCAGCCGGCGGCGCAGGCTGGGGTTACGGACCATCGTCGGCCTCCAGCAGGTAGCCGAGTCCGCGGACCGTGCGCAGGTTGACGCCGCTGCCCGACAACTTGCGGCGCAGGCGGTGGACGGCGATGTCCAGGCCGTTGTCGGTCAACGCGTCGTTCCAGGTGCACAACGCCTCGATGACGTGCTCGCGCGGCGTCACCCGGTTGCGGCGTGACGCGAGGATCTCGAGCAGCGCGAATTCGCGCGCGGTCAGTTCCAGCGGCTGGTCACCCAGCAGTACCCGTCGACCGGTGAGGTCGATCGAGAGGTTGCCGAGTTGCAGCGTGGGCACGCCGCGGTTGCTCTGGCGGCGCAACAGCGCGCGCACGCGTGCGTCGAACTCGGCGAGGCTGAAGGGCTTGACGAGGTAATCGTCGGCGCCGAGGTCCAGGGTGCGGACGCGCAGGTCGACTTCTTCCCGCGCCGTGATGATGAGTACTGGGGTGCCGTCGTGCGCGGACCGCAGCCGTCGCAATACCTCGCTGCCGTCTTCGCCCGGCAGGCCGAGGTCGAGCACGACCAGTCCGAACGCGTGTTCCTGCAGGGCGGCGGTCGCGGCCTTGCCGTTGGCGAGGCGGTCGACCACGTGGCCGGCGCGTTCCAGTGAAGAACAGACCGCGTCGGCAATGGCTGCATCGTCTTCGACCACCAGCATCCGCATGTCGATTGCGCCCGCGGGAGTGGAAATGCGTCAAGCGTACAACTTGACGAGCACGATTTCGCCGGTGCCCCGGAGGATCGTCGATTCTGCGCCGTCTTCGGGTATGGCCATGACGGCGTCCCGCGGCTCCAGCGCGACCACCGTGCCGGCCGCATCGCCGATCCGTGCGCTGCCGCTGTCGAGGTAGACGAGCCAGCGCACGCCAGGTTCGTTGGGCAGCACCATCGAATCGACCAGGCTCCGGGGCAGCACTTCGCCTCGCGCGTCACCGCGAAGCATCAGATTGAAGTCGCGGGTAGGACCATCCGGCAGCAAGCCGTACGGCGCGGGGCTGCCATCGAACTGGAACGTGCCCAGCCGCGCCGCGTACAGCTCGCGGCCGTCCGGAAACCGCAATGCCATCGGTGCGTCCAGCGGCACGAGGGTCCTGTGGGTGTCGCGTAATTCGGAAAACGGAGCTTCATGGTCGACACGGGCGACGCTGACGCGGATGACCCAGTCGCTGCCGTCGGGCTCGCGCAACAGGACGGTAGTGGTTCCTGCGCCGTTGGCCCACAGCTCCTTCGGTTGTTGCGATGAGGGGATGGAGCGGAGCGCGGACATCCGTCGATGGTAGCGGCGCGGCGATCGGTGGGTTCAATTGAGCAGTACCTGCAGCGCCTCGATGCCGAGGCGCAGGCTGTCGCCCCACGCGTAGCCGATGATCGCTTCTCCGGTCCGCGCGTCGCGGAAGGCTTCTTCCTGCCCGGGCGCCAGCAGGTGGCGGTAATCGACCGTCAATTCCTCGCCGGCCGCGAGGTCGCGTGCGGCGAAGATGAAGCCCAACAGCCACAGTCCGGTCGGCTCGAAGCTGTGGTTGACGAAGCACTCGTCGGGCCAATCCGGCGAGAGGGTGTAGCGGTCCTCGAACCAGCGCACCGAAGTGTGGAGCAGCGCCGCGCGTTCCGGGTCGCCCATGATCTCCGCGAGCGACCACGTTTGCTCGATCCGGTCCGGCGCGACCGCGATGCGTCTACGCCCGAGCGGCTCTTCCAGGAATACGCCCTGGCCGGCGCCGGGGATGGTGGAGGGGCCGATGCGGTAGCGGGGCACGATCACGGGTGGCACTCGCACGAAATGCAGCGCGCGAGTGTAGTGCGTGCGACCGGCGGTGCGGGGTACCGCACCGCCGGCCGTGATGCGGTCAGTGCTTGCGCGGGCGGTGTGCGGGCTTCTTCGCCGGCGCCTTGGTGTCGGCTTCGGTGCTGCCGCTCAGGCGGATGGCGTCGCGGTTGCGCGCCAGGGTCTTGGTGCCGACACCCTTGACCTGGCCGACGTCGTCGACGCTCTTGAACGGGCCGTGGGCGGTCCGGTAGGCGACGATGGCCTCGGCCTTGGACAGGCCGATTCCGTCAAGGGATTTGGCAATGGTCTGCGCGTCGGCCTTGTTGACGTTGACCGGCGTCGCGGCGAAGGCTGGCAGCGTGAAGGCCAGGCAGAGTGCGAGTGCGGCAAGTGTCTTGCGGAACATGTGGGTCTCCCTCGTGTTGAATCGCACCGCCGGATGCGGGCGTGCAGTCAGCTTGCCGCGCGCCGCGCATGGGTGCAGCCGGCGGGCGGTGCGTCGGCATGTCGGACGGAAGGCGCGCGGCATGTGGGGATCGTCTGACGCAAGACTGTTAGACTGGCGAATCCATCCCGTTGCAGGAGTGCGCCCCCAATGGATGCCGGCAAGGCACGATCGCTCATTGGCAAGCTGTGGGACGACGAAGTGGTCCCGCGGCTCGTCGAGTACATCAAGATCCCGAACAAGTCGCCGATGTTCGACAAGGATTGGGCCGCGCACGGTTACATGGATGCGGCGGTCGCGCTGATGGAGAAATGGGCGCGTGGCAAGCTGGAATCGCTGCCCGGCGCGACGCTCGAAGTCATTCGGCTGCAGGGCCGCACCCCGCTGATCTTCATCGACGTGCCGGCTCATGGCCACGAAGCGCGCGAGGACGATTGCGTGTTGCTGTACGGGCACCTCGACAAGCAGCCGGAAATGACCGGCTGGGGCGAGGGGCTGGGTCCGTGGACTCCGGTCTTGAAGGGCGATCGCCTATTTGGCCGCGGTGCTGCCGACGATGGCTATGCGATTTTTGGTTCGCTGTCCGCGCTGCTGGCGCTGCAGGAGCAGGGCGCGCCGCACGCGCGCTGCGTGGTGATGATCGAGGCCTGCGAGGAATCAGGCAGTTACGACCTGCCGCATTACGTCGACCATCTCGCGACCCGGATCGGCCAGCCGTCGCTGGTCGTATGTCTCGATTCCGGTTGCGCCAATTACGACCAGTTGTGGCTGACGACTTCGTTGCGCGGGATGACCGGCGGCGAGCTCAGCGTCGAGGTGTTGACCGAGGGCGTGCATTCGGGCGATGCATCCGGCGTGGTGCCTGACAGTTTCCGGATCATGCGGCACCTGCTGTCGCGCATCGAGGATCCGGCTACGGGCACGATCGTGCCGAAGGAACTGTACGTCGAGGTGCCCGCCGAACGCGTGGAGCAGGCGCGGCAGTGCGCGGAGATCCTCGGTGACGACGTGTACGCGAAGTTTCCATGGGCCAATGGCACGCAGCCGGCCAGCCACGACAAGGTCGAGTTGGTCCTGAACCGCACATGGCGTCCGCAACTGGCGATCACCGGCGCGGATGGCCTGCCGGCGCTCGCGAGTGCCGGCAACGTGTTGCGACCGGGCACCGCGCTCAAGCTCAGCCTGCGCGTGCCGCCGACCTTGAACGGCAACAAGGCCGGCGAATTCGTGAAGAAGCTGCTGGAATCGGACCCGCCGTACGGAGCGCAGGTCACCTTCAAGGTGGAAAAGGATGGCAGCGGCTGGAACGCACCGCAGCTTTCGGACTGGCTGGGTGGCGCCGTCACGCGGGCCTCCGCGGACGCCTTCGGTGCGCCGGTGGCCTACATGGGCGAGGGCGGGTCGATCCCGTTCATGGGCATGCTGGGCGAGAAGTTCCCGAAGGCGCAGTTCCTGATCACCGGCGTCCTCGGACCGCATTCCAACGCACATGGCCCCAACGAATTCCTGCACATCCCGACCGGCAAGAAGGTTTCACAAGTGGTCGCGAGTGTGGTCGCCGCGCATGCCAAGGCAAGTGGAAAAGGACTGACCTGATGGGTGCGGGACGACGTGGTGCCCGTCGCGCGCGAGCTTTGCTCCTTCCCCCTCAGGGGGAAGGTCGGGAAGGGGGTGGGGTGAAGGCAGCGGCGTTGATGAAGAACCCATCCCCACACGGCGCTGCGCGCCACCCTCCGCTTGAAGGGGAGGGCTTGAAAGCCACGGCACGGGATGGCGCCTCGCCAAGCTCGCTGCCATGGATTCGAGTTCGCGGAGCGACCGCGGGCGATGCCGATGCGCTCGCCTGCTTGGCAGGCCAACTCGGTTATCCGACCGACGCGGAAGCGGTTACGCGACGCTTGGATGAAATCGTTGCAAATGACGCAGGGATAGTACTGATCGCGGTTGATCCACAAGGTGCGGTGTGCGGATTCGCGCACGCGCGCCCGGAGCGCAGCGTTATCACCGAGCCTTTCGTCGACTTGGCCGCACTGGTCGTGGCCGAGAGTGCGCGCGGCGCGGGCGTCGGCAAGGCGTTGCTTGCCGCCGTCGAGGCGTGGGTGCGGCAACAGGGG
>JBOHYT010000244.1:0-28996 GCA_050738055.1 Rhodanobacteraceae bacterium | reverse complement strand
CGCCCGTCCGACATCCAGCTCGATCTCGCCGGAACGCCGCAGTCGATCGATCTGCACTCGCTGAAGCTGGTGCAGAAGAACGGTGGCCTCGTCGCGCACGGGCACATCGGCCTGCAGCCGCGGATGTCCTGGAAACTCGACGCGGTCGCGAAACGCTTTGATCCCGGCGCAATCCTGGCCGGGTGGAACGGCGCGCTGGACTTCAAGCTGGCGACGCAGGGAGAGATGGCGTCCGGTGGGCCCGTGGCCACGTTCCAGCTGACCGATGTCGCCGGCAATCTGCGCGGCCGCAGCGTCACCGGCAGCAACGCGAATTTGCGCGTCACAAAAACCAACCTGCTCGACGGATCGCTGCTGCTCGTTTCCGGGCAAAGCCGGCTGCGCGCGATCGGCAAGAGCGGGAAGCGGACCGATGCCGCCATCACGCTCGACATCGCCTCGCTCGGCGACTGGTTGCCGAATGCGTCGGGTCAAGTGCAGGGACACTTCACGCTTCAAGGCGTGTGGCCGAAGCTCGCCGTCGCCGGTCAACTGCACGGCAACGGACTGGAAGAAGGTGGTCGCCGCATCGATTCCCTCCAGCTCACGGCATCGATTCCCGACATCAGCAAGCCCGGCGGCAAGCTCGACCTCGTGCTCGCGGGGGTGCATGTATCGGGCCTGGATTTCGCAAGCGTCAAACTGTCGGGCAACGGGACCGCGGCATCGCACCATTTGACGCTGGATGCCCGCGGCAAGCAGCTCGGCGTCGCGCTTTCGCTCAGCGGAAGCTGGCAAAGCAAAACACGGCGCTGGACCGGCACGCTGAGCGGGTTCGAGCTGACGCCGCAGGGGCTGCCGGCGTGGCGACAGCAGCAGCCGACCGCGATCACCTGGCAGCGCGGCGCGGCGACGCTTTCGCAGTTCTGCCTCGCCGCCGGCAGCGCGCACGCCTGCTTGTCGGGAAACCGCGACACGCACGGCACCATCGCCGTCCACTACGACCTGCAACACCTGCCGCTGCAGATGTTCGCGTCGCTGCTGTCCGACGCCAATCCGCTCGAGGCAACCGGCACGATCGACGGCAGCGGCCAGCTCACGCGCAGCGCGAACGGGGCGCTCAATGGCCACGGAAGTCTTTCCGCGGGTGCCGGCGACATCGCGTACACGTCCAGCCCGGGCCAACCGTTGCTCGCCTGGACCGGCATCAATCTGACGCTCGACGCCAGCGGCACGACCCAGCGCATCCGGCTGCATGGCGCGCTGCGCGGCGGCGGTCATCTCGACGGGGACGTTGTCTTGAGCGGCGCCGACCATGCGCTGTCCGGCAGTATCGACGCCAACCTGCAAAACCTCGCGTTTCTTTCGGCGGTGACGCCGGAGATCGCCAACGTGCAGGGCCACGTTTCGGGCAAGCTCACGCTCGGCGGCACGCTCGCTGCACCGCTTTTCGCCGGCAGCATCCGTGCGCAGGGCTTCGCGGCGGAACTGCCGCGCGCAGGCCTGAAATTGCACGACGGCGAATTCGCGATCACGGGCAGCCCGGATGGCCGGTTGACCCTGCACGGCCAGGTCACCTCCGGCACCGGCGTGCTGCACATCGACGGTACGACCGGGCTGACGGCCGGCTCCCCGCTGTCGCTCACCATCAAGGGCGACAAGGTGCTGGTCGCGGACATCCCCGCGGCGCACGTGCTGGCATCGCCAGACCTCAAGATCGGACGGGCTGGCGGCGAATTCACGCTGAGTGGCAGCGTCACGATTCCGAGCGCCAACATTGCAGTTGAGAAACTGCCCGGGCAGGGGCCCACCAAGGCCTCGCCCGACGTCGTGATCGTCGATGAACCACCGAAGGCCGAAACCGCGCCGCTCGCAATGAGCGCCGACATCGAGGTGAAACTCGGCAACGACGTCAAGGTGCACGGCTACGGCTTCGACGGCAAGGTGCACGGCCAGCTCGCGGTACACGTGCGGCCCGGGAAGACCGCAACCGGGCGCGGCCAGATTGCGGTCAGCGGCAAATACCAGGCGTACGGTCAGAATCTCACGATCGACAACGGGGGGTTATTGTTCGCCGGCACACGTCTGGACAACCCGGGACTCGACATCCGCGCCGTACGCGAGGTCCGTACCCAGGAGAATATCGAGGGCGTCACCGTCGGCCTGCACATCACCGGCACCGCGCAACGCCCCATTCTCACGATTTTTTCCGACCCGGCGATGCAGCAGACCGAGGCATTGTCCTATCTGGTGACCGGACGGCCACTGGATCAACTGAAGAGCGGGCAAGGCAGCGCGCTGAATAGCGCCGCCCAGGCATTGGGCGGACTCGCCGGCAACCGCATCGCCAAATCGATCGGCTCGCGCCTCGGCCTCGAAGCCGGCGTCTCCAGCAGCGAGGCGCTCGGCGGATCGGCGTTCACCGCCGGCAAATACCTCTCGCCGCGCCTGTTCATCAGCTACGGCGTCGGGCTGTTTACCCCCGGCCAGGTCATCACCCTGCGCTACACGCTCAACCGGTTCCTGCAATTCGAGGCCGAGAATGCAACCACCGGCAACCGTGCGAGCCTCAATTACAGGATCGAGAAGTAACCGCGGTCCGCGCTCGCACGTGGCTGGTACATTGCAGCTTGGGTCCGGTCAACGGGCGGGACAGGGGCGCCAGATGGGACTTTCCAGCGAGGAAATGACAGACGACGCGAACGCGGTCGGTCCGCCGCCCAGACGCCCGGGCATCTGGAGCGGAATCGGGGTGGTGGTGTTGTACCTGCTGTTGCAGTTGGCGGTGGGACTGGTCTTCGGCATCGCGATCGGCTTGTGGCAGGCGCTGAAAGCCGGCTTCGAGGCGGGACTGCAGCACCGGAAGCCCGAAATTCGGGCCGTCGTGCACGCCGCGATGACCAATCCGGACACGCGGGTGGTGCTGGCAGTCGTGACCATCGCCGTGGCCGCCGCGATCGTGATCGCAATCGTGCACCACACGTGGCCGGCGCAATGGGCACGTGCCGAGCTGCCGGGCTTCGGGGTCGTCGCGTCCCGCGACTGGCGAGCCTACCTTGCGGCCGTGGTGCTCGGCGTCGTGGTAGTGGTGCTCGGTGGATTGATGACCCACCTGCTCGCGGGCAAGCATCCGGTCCACCAGGACGTTTCGGTGCTGGCCGGAGAGGTGCCGCTCGGGATGCGCCTGCTGCTGATGCTGCTGGCGGTGGGCGTGGCGCCGATCGTCGAGGAAGTGGTGTTCCGTGGCGTGTTGTTGTCGGGGCTCGCCCGCCGCATGCCGGTCGCTGCGGCGATCATCGTCAGCGCGATCATCTTCGGATGCGCCCACCTGCCCGACTTCCGTTTCGTCTGGTTTCCGGTGCCGGCGCTGATCCTGGTCGGACTGGTACTCGGCTGGCTGCGGGTGCGCACACACTCGCTGTGGCCATCGATCACGATGCACGCCACCAACAATGCCATGGCGGTCCTGGCGTGGTTCCTGGTCGCGCACCATCCGTGAACAGCGAAGCTTTTTGACACGGATCAAAGCAGATCAAAGCGGATAAAGCCTTTACCACGGATGGACACGGATCATCACGGATCAAAGCGGATAAAGCCTTACCACGGATGGACACGGATCAAAGCGGATAAAGCCATTGCGTAGGCCGGCTCAAGGAGCGCAGCGACGGAGCCGACATTCCTGCCAGTCCCTGCGCTTGGCAGAAACCCAAAAATGGATAGACTCGCCGCGTCCTGCGGCTCGCCCTTCGGGCCATCGGCTGCGCCGATGTTCGCTCCGGCATCCTGCCTCCGCAGTCGGATTGCCGCGCCATGAAGCCGGCGCGACCCCCGGAATGACGACGTTCACGGGGGATATCGGCACTCGTGCAGGCTACGCGTCAGGGATCATCATGAAGGGGGTAAATCATGCTGCTGCTCCTGATCCGTGTCCATCCGTGCAAACCCGTGGCAAAAAATGCTCCTGCCATTGCTTTTGGTCCATGCACTCAATAGCCCGCCGCCAAGCCCGCCGGATATCGCGGGTCGTTGACGCTTTCGAGCAATGCCGTCTTCGGGTTCACGAGGATGGCTTCGACGTCGCCCATCGAATGCACCGTGCGGATCCGATAACCCATGACCTGCAGCGATTGGGCGACGGCGGGCGTGAACGCACCCGGCTCGGCGAACACTTCGTCGGGATACCACTGCATGTGGATGCGTGGCGCATCAATGGCCTGCTTGATGTTCATCCCGTACTCGACGACGTTGAGGATGCTTTCCATCGTGGTCGAGATGATCGTCGATCCACCGGGACTGCCGGTCACCATGAACAGCTTGCCATCGTGCGTGACGATGGTCGGGCTCATCGAACTCAGCGGCCGCTTGCCGGGCTCGATCTCATTGGCCTTGCCTTGGACCAGCCCGAACTGGTTCGGCACCTTCGGCTTGGACGTAAAGTCGTCCATCTCGTTGTTGAGGAAGAAACCGGTGTCGCCGGCGATCTGCTTGATGCCGAAGTAGCTGTTCACGGTGAAGGTGACGGCGACCGCGTTGCCCTTGCTGTCCACCACCGAGTAATGCGTGGTATTCCTTGCCTGGTACGGGCCGAGGCTGCCCTTCACTTCCGACGACGGCGTGGCCTTGTCGGGCTGGATCTGCGCACGAATCTTCGCCGCGTGCTCCGACGACAGCAGTTTCGCAATCGGGTTGTGGACGAAGGCAGGGTCGCCGAGGTAGGTATTCCGATCGGCAAACGCGTGGCGTTCGGCCTCGATGAAATAGTGCGCGCTCTTCGCCGAGTGGAATCCCCACTTCGCCAACGAGTACGGCGCGATGATCTGCAGCGTCTCGCAGATCGTGGTGCCGCCCGAACTCGGCGGCGGCGCCGAATGGATGGTGTAACCGTGGTAGCCGCATTCGATCGGCTTCTCCCACCCCACCGTGTAATCGCGGAAATCCTTGAGCGTCAGCAGCCCGTGGTTGGCTTCGCTGGCCTTCACCACGGCCGCCGCGATCGGCCCGTCGTAGAACGCACGCGTGCCGTCCCTGGAAATGAGTTCCAGCGTGTGGGCGAGCTGCGGCTGCTTCAGCACCTGCCCCGCTTTCCACGGCTGCCCGTGGTCGAGGAAGATCGCGTCGACGTTGGAATGCTCGCGGAACGCAGCGGTCGAGGTGTCGAGGATGCGCACGTCGCCGGGCTCCAGCACGAAACCGTCCTTCGCCAGCTTGATCGCCGGCGCCATCACCTGCGCACGGCTCATCGTGCCGTATTTCTTCAGCGCTTCGTCCAGCCCCATCACGGTGCCCGGAACGCCGACGCCAAGATAGGTTTTCGTGCTGCGGCCCTTCACCACCTGGCCTTCCGTGTTCTGCATCATGTCGGGCGTCGCGGCGAGCGGCGCCTTCTCGCGGAAGTCGAGGAACAGGTTCCTGCCATCGGCGAGGTGGAGGGTCATGAAGCCACCGCCGCCGATGTTGCCGCAGCACGGATGCACCACCGCGAGCGCGTAGCCGACCGCGACCGCCGCGTCGACCGCGTTGCCGCCCTGCTTCAGGATGTCCACGCCGATGCGGGTTGCGAGGTGCTGCGCGCTGACCACCATGCCGTGTTTCGCGGTGACCAGTGGTTCGTCCGGCCATGCACGATGGCTTTCGACCCGCACCTTCGGCTGGATCGGCCCGTCCTGGGCCGCCTGCACCGGCGCACGCGCCAACGCCGCCGGCGCTCCGCCAGCCAGCATCATCAACAGCACGGCGAGCGCCGTCAGCATCTTGCGCATTTGCGTTTCCCGGGTTTTGTCGCAGACAGATTCGGAACGATGCGCGCAGCGGCGGGTCTTGTCAACGCATCCCGGCGAGCGGTAATGCCGCAGTTTGAAAATATATCCGTTCGCGTTGAGCCCTTCGACAAGCTCAGGACAGGCTATGCGAGCGTAGCGAACGGAGTCGAAACGCCATCGTCCTTCGACTTCGGCCCCATCTTTGTTCAAGATGTGGCCTACGCTCAGAGCCTGCCCCGGACTCGATCCGGGGACGAAGGAAAATTCAAACCGACGCACTACCCGACGAGCGCGCCGATCACGGGCTGTACCTGTGGCTCACGGCCCAGTGCGCGTCCAACTTCTTCCAGACACGCGGTCAGGATCCTGGCATTCGGAGCGCACACGGTCGCGTGGCCAACCTTGCGGCCGGGTCGTGGCGCCTTGCCGTAGTCGTGCCAGTGCGCACCCGGGATCGCGATCAGCGCATCGCGATCCGGAAGTTCACCGATCCAGTTCAACATGCAGGACAGGCCACGCGCCGAGGTGTCGCCGAGCGGCATGCCGAGCACCGCACGCACGTGGTTTTCGAACTGCGAGGTGACCGCGCCTTCGATCGTCCAGTGCCCGGAATTGTGCACGCGTGGCGCCATCTCGTTGCCGAGCAGGCGACCGCCCTGCACGAACAGTTCCAGCGCGAATACGCCGACGTAATCGAGCGCCTCGGCGATCGCGCGCGCATGTGCCAGCGCCGCCTCGCCGGTCGCGTCGGCGATCGGCGCCGGCGCGAGGCTTGCGGAAAGGATGCCGCCGACATGCCAGTTGCGGGTCACCGGCCACGCACGGAACGCGCCGTCCGCGGCGCGCACGGCGACGATCGATACCTCGCAATCGAAGTCGACGAAACCCTCCAGGATCAAGCCGCGCGATTCCGCCTGCGGACCCAACGCGTCCCAGGCCGCGCCAGCGTCGGACGGCGACTGGATGCGGAACTGCCCTTTGCCATCGTAGCCTTCGCGCCGGGTTTTCAGGATCGCCGGCGCGCCGATGCGGCCGAGCGCGGCGTCCAGTCCGGCGCGCGTTGTGACATCCTCGAATTCCGTGGTGGGCAGACCGCATTGCCGGAACAGGTTCTTTTCCAGCACGCGATCCTGCGCCGTCGCGAGCGAGCGTGCGTTGGGTGCCACGCGCGTGCGCGCTGCAAGCCACCCGGCGGTCTCCGCCGGCACGTTCTCGAAATCGAAAGTCGCGGCGTCGATGTCTCGCGCGAACGCTTCCAGCTTGTCGAACGCGCTCCATCCCTCGTTGAGCAACGGGGCAAGCTGGCCGGCGCAGGCATCGGCCGCCGGATCGACGATCCAGCAGCGCACGCCGAGTGGCACGCCCGCCAGCACCATCATGCGCGCGAGCTGGCCGCCACCCAAAATCCCGAGCGTGCTATTGGCATCTGGCATCACGAATCACCCCATCTCCATCCTGCGAAGCCGCGCTGCGCCGACTTCCCCTCTCCCGCAAACCGCAATTCGTGCAGAAAAGCCGCCGCGCCGGAACCTGCCGGACCCGCGAACCTCCCTCGTCATCATTTGCCTTCATCGCCGCGGCGCGGGCGCGGCTTGCGAACAGGTGCAGGATGCGGCGGTGCAAGCCGCGGATCGGAATGCTCGAGCACCTGTGCGGTCTGCGCCTCGCGAAACCGGTCGAGCGCCTGTGCAATGCGGTCGTCATGCAGCGCGACGATCGCCGCCGCGAGCAGGCCCGCGTTTTTCGCGCCGGGCTCGCCGATCGCGAGCGTGCCGACCGGCACGCCGGCCGGCATCTGCGCGATCGACAACAGCGAATCCAGCCCTTTCAGCGCACGCGACTGCATCGGCACCCCCAGCACCGGCAGGCGGGTCTTGGCAGCCAGCATGCCCGGAAGGTGGGCGGCGCCACCGGCGCCGGCGATGATCACCTCGATGCCGCGCGCGGAGGCACCCTCGGCGTACGCGAACAACTTGTCCGGCGTGCGGTGCGCCGAGACCACTTCGACTTCGTGCACGACGCCGAGCGACGCCAGCATGTCCGCCGCGTGCCGCATCGTTTCCCAATCCGAACGCGAACCCATCACCACCCCGACCCGGGGCGCGATCGTCGTCTTCCGCATGGTGTGTCCGTCGCAAAACCGGTATTGTACGCGGCATGGACAAGCGTTTGCTGGACCTCCTCTGCGACCCGGTCACCAAGACCCCGGTGCGCCCGCTGCGGCGCGACGAACTGGACGCGCTGAACCGCGCGATTTCCGCCGGCCAGGTCGACACGGTGGCCGGCCAGAAGGTCGCCGCGCCGCTTGCCGCGGGTCTCATCACCACCGACCGCAAGGTGGTGTACCGCATCGACGACGACATCCCGGTGATGCTGGCCGACGAGGGCATCGGCACGCTGCAGTTGAGCGATTTTCCCGCCTAGCCTTCCGGCGCCCATCGTGGATTTGCAGACGCTGCAGGCGCGCTTTCGCGACGTTTTGCAACACTTTGTAACCGCGTTGTGAGAGGCTTCACGTTCCCGTGACCACGGCAGGGCATACTGGAGGCTGTGTTTTCGCCTCTGACACAAGGCAACCGGTCGCCGGCCATGACACCGATTCCTTCTGACCCCTCCTCCGAACCGCAACGCAGCGCAGCCGCCAAGATCGTGGAGTTCGGCTCGCGCAACCCCGACGCCGGGCACGACCACGTCGGTGGCCTGCTCGCGGCGGTCCGCGACATGACGCTGAAAGAGACCGCCAACCTGGTGGCCGGTCTCCTCGACAACGTCGACGACACCCTGTTCGACCTCGCCGAGAAGGCCGAAAGCAACGCCAGCCAGACCGAATACTTCGATGGCATGCGCGAAACCCGCAAGCGGCGCCCGCGCATCGAGCGCCTGTTCGCGGAGCGCGTCACCCACGGTTTCACCGACTTTGCGGCTGGCCGGCCGACCCGCGGCGGCAGCGACGCGCAGAGGGCGTTCTCGGCCAGCGGCGAGCTGAGCCTGGTCGACGACCGCGAACTCGAAGAGTCGCTCGCGGCATCCAGCATGGTCGCCAAGGCCGACGGTCGGCTTTCCGGCGCACTGATCGCGTTGAACCAGCGCTTGTCCGTGCTGAGCGGCGGCCGCACCACCAGCAACGCCAGCAACCCGCTTGGCCCCAATGCATTGACCGAGGCGTTCCGCCTCGCGCTCGGCGAACTCACCGACATCAACATCCGGGTACGCCTGATCATCCTCAAGATGTTCGAGCGCTACGTATTGAATGCGCTGGACACGCTGTACCACGACGTCAACCTGCGGCTGGTCCAGGCGGGCGTGCTTCCGCAATTGCGGCATGCGACGATCGTGCGACGTCCGGGCTACGGCGCCACCACGACGCGCGGTCAGGCCCCGGCCACCGACGATGTCGGGACCGTGCTCGATGGCGGCTACGACAGCGCCGACCAACTTCACAGCGAACTGATGCAGCGCCTGACCTCGCTGCTGGCCGCGCGCCGCCAGGGCATGGTAGGCGTTGGCGTTGGCGGTGGCATGCATGCGCCCTCCGGCGGCGGGATCGCCTCGCTCAGCCCGGCCGAATTGCTCAGCGCACTGACGCTGCTGCAGGGCGAAACCAGGCCGCTGCCGGCGCAACCCGCGGCGATCGATACGACCAGCGCCGCTGACGTGGTCCAGCACCTCAAGGACGCGCTGATCGCACAGATCCAGCGACTCTCCGGCGAAGCGAAGGCACGCATTTCGGGCAGCGACGAGGACACCATCGACCTCGTCGGCATGCTGTTCGAATACATCCTCCAGGACCACACGATCCCCGCTCCGATGCAGGTTCTGCTGTCGCGCCTGCAGATCCCCTACCTCAAGGTCGCGATCCTCGACCGGCGGATGTTCGCGCACGCCTCGCACCCGGCCCGGAAACTGCTGGACCAGTTGGCCGACGCCGCCAAGGGCTGGTCGGAGGAATCCGACCGCGACCATCGCCTGTTCGGCAAGGTCAAGGCGGTGGTCGAAACGCTGCTGCAGGATTTCGACGACGACATCGGCGTGTTCGAGCGCCAGCTCACCGAGTTCACCCAGTTCGCCGAGCAGAACCGCAAGCGCGCCGAACTCGCCGAGAGTCGCGCGACCGAGGCCGCGCGTGGCCGCGAACGCCTGCAGGATGCGCGCCGCCGCGCGGCGCAGGAAATCCTCTCGCGGATCAGCGGCCGCAACCTGCCTACCCTGCTGCGCGGCGTGCTGACCCGCCCTTGGGCGAACTACCTGGTGCTGATCGTGCTGCGCCAGGGCATCGACTCCGCGGAATTTCGTTCGGCCGTGCATTTCGTGGATGATTTCATCGCAACCGCCGACGCGCCGCGCGGGGAAGATGCCCACGGGCAGTATCGGAACGCGCTGCCCTCGCTGGAAAAGCACCTGCGCGGCGGCCTCGCCACGGTGGCGTTTCAGGAACCCGACATCGAGCGGCTGCTGGACGAACTCCGGAAGTTCTGGCGCCAGCAGCTTGGCGAACCGGCGCCCGCCGCGGCGGCCGACGAAGCCGCCGCCGACGCGGCGGCCGTGCTGGGCATGAGCCAGGACGCACAACCCGCGATCACCGATACCGCGCCCGACGCGGACGAGGATTTCGATTCCGGCACGATGTCGGTGGACATCGACTCGGAATCGTTGCAGGCGGTGCGCGAGTTGAGGGTCGGCGGCTGGGTCGAATTCATCGACGATCAGGGCACCCGCGAACGCGCCAAGCTGTCGTGGATCAGTCCGATCAGCGGCAAATACCTGTTCGTCAACCGCCGTGGCCTGAAGGTGGCCGACCGCACCGCGGTGCAACTCGCGACCGAACTCAGCGACCAGCGGCTGTTGATCCTCGAGGAGGTCCCGTTGTTCGACCGCGCCCTCGATGCGATCGTCGATCGCCTGCGCAACGCGCATCCCGAGCAACCGCAGCAACCCCGCGGATGACGGGCGCCGCAGCTCGCCCGCTGTTGCCGCCGCAGGCGGTGATCGAAGCCGACGTTGCGCGCGCGCTTTCCGAAGACATCGGCACGGGCGATGTGACCGCAGCGCTGATCGACCCCGACGCGCGGGCTCGTGCACGGATCGTCTGCCGCGAGAATGCAACCGTTGCAGGCGCCGCATGGGCCGAACAATGCTTCCGGCAGCTCGACACCGCAGCGCGCGTCGAGTGGCTCGCCATGGACGGCGATCGCATCGCACCCGGTACCGAACTGTGCCGCATCGACGGCAACGCGCGCGCCCTGGTCGCGGGCGAGCGCAACGCGCTCAACTTCCTGCAGACCCTCTCGGGCACCGCGACCGCGACCCGCGCCCATGTCGATGCCATCGCCGGCACGCGCGCGAAAATCCTCGACACCCGCAAGACGCTGCCGGGCCTGCGCCTCGCGCAGAAGTATGCCGTGCGTTGCGGCGGCGGCCATAACCACCGCATCGGCCTGTTCGACGCGATCCTGATCAAGGAAAACCACGTCACCGCGGCCGGCGGCATTGCCCCCGCCATCCGCGCCGCACGCCACGCGCACCCGGAAGTGCTGCTGGAGTGCGAAGTGGAATCGCTGGACGAATTGCACGAAGCCATCGACGCCGGCGCCGACCGGGTGCTGCTGGACGAGTTCAGCGACAGCATGTTGCGCGAAGCCGTCGCCCTCACCGCCGGTCGCGTGCCGCTGGAAGTCTCCGGCAGCGTCAACCTCCAACGCGTCCGCGCGATCGCCGAAACCGGCGTCGACTTCATCTCGATCGGCGCACTGACCAAGCACGTCCGCGCGATTGACCTGACGATGCGATTCGATCCAGCGTAAACCAATACACGGCCGAAGGCCCGACTGCACCGCGTGTCACTTGCACTACGGCATCCGACCCGAACCGGCCAGTGAAGTGCGTCCGCTTTCCGGATAGCTGATGATGCCGAAGGTCATCAACTGTGGTCGCGTGCCGGCACAGTGCGCGGCACACGTTGGGTCGGGCATTGCGCTTCAGAATCGAATTCACGCCCCACCTGCCAAAACACTGCGGGGCCTCGCGAGGCCCCGCAGTGCACGATCGCTTGCGTTATTGCTTTACCGAAACGCCCCACAAACCGGACGCCAAGCGGCAGCCATGCTCAACGCGCTCTCGCCACTACACCGCCATCGGATTTTTCTGATGACGTTGACGTCTTTTGGTCAGGAATAACAGCATGAACATCGCCAATAGACCAGCGCCTGTCATACCCAGCGAACCGGGTTCCGGAACTGCGGTCGCAGCGGGCGTTACGGTGAAGGTGCCAAGGCTTCGCAAGGTGGCGCTGGAGAGTGAGGTGCCATACAGATCGCCGTAACCGCCAAGGCCGAAATAGATGTTGACGTAATCGGACGCAGTACTGAAAGCCAAGCTGTCGAAGTCCAGGTAGGTCGGTTGACCAAGAAAATACCGAGTCGCCGGGTAGTAGGGAATGTTGTCGTTACCCGGACTGCCAAAGAGGCCGCTGGTCTTGTAGTACGTTCCAGTCGGCAGAAGACCGGTAATCGCGGTTACGTAACAATGCCGGCTTTGCCTGACGCCTTACACGTCACCTTCTGCCCTTGGGCGTTGGTGAGGGTTGTCTGATAGGTCGTACAGCCCGCGACTCCAAGGGCTAGAAGGCTGATGATCAGTATGGAACTTGCAACCTTCACGTTTGCCACCCGGTCGCCAGCAACGCGACGCCGGAAGGCCGCAACCGCAACCGCCGCATCGCGATCGTGGTGCTGGGCGGCAACGGCGTACCGAAGCGCTACTACAGCAGCGACGGCATGTCGGCAGCCGCGGCGCCCGTACACGCCGCCGCTTCGGCGGTCGTGGCCGGCAGCGCGGCGCAGCACGCCACCGCGGCAACGGACGGCTCGACGGACGCTTCGCCAAAAGCAGCGGCCGCGACCCTGCACGGGCCGGCCCCAACCAAGTAAGCGCATGGCATCGGATGTGCATGCCTAGATCGCAAGGCAATCCTGTCGATTGGCCGTTCGCCCCCGGATCAAGTTCGGGGCGGTCCTTGGGCGTGGCCAAGGGACGTCGAAGAGCGAACCGCAAGACCTCCACGGATCCATGGCGTCATCATCATGAACCAGAATTCCACCCCCGCCACCAGCACCTGGCTCGGCTTCGAGCTGGCAGGCCAAACGTATGCCGTGCCGCTCGCCGCCGTTCGCGAGGTGATTCGTGCGGAGGATCCAACGCCGGTACCCGGCGCGCCCAACGACGTACTCGGAATCATCAACGTGCGCGGCAGCATCGTCACCGTGCTCGACGGTTGCCAGCGACTTGGCACCCGCGATTCGGGCGCCGACGCGCGCCAGCGCCTGATGATCTTCCAGGACGAGCGCGAGAACGTCGGCATGCGCATCGACACGGTGCAGGACATGCTGGAACTGGACGCGCAGGAACCGATGACGCAGCGCGGGCGGCGTGCCGACGGCGACCCCGTTCTGGGCGTGCTCGATCGCGACGGCGGCAACATCACGCTACTCGACGCCGACGCGCTTTGCCGTCCGCGCGCGATTGCATCGGAGACATCGACATGAACATCGTTTACTGGGGCATCCTGCTGGGCGTCGTGATACTGCAACTCATACTCGGCCTCGTCGCATGGCGGCACCTGGCGCGACGGATCCGTGCGCTTGCCAGCGAGCAGCAGCGCATCGCCAGCACCGACGTACCGACCTCCATGCTGGTCACCGCGATGGCGCGCGTCGAAGCACGCCTGCAGCAACTCGAACACGAAAACCAGCCCCTGCCTACGCCGCAGCCACAACCCGGCGACCGCGCCTACGAACTCGCCCAGCGCATGGCCCGTACCGGCGCAGAGGCTCCGCAGATCGCCGAATCCTGCGGCATCGCCCTGCACGAAGCCGAACTGCTGCGGCGCCTGCATGCGCCGGCGGGGTAGATCCTGCAAACTTTGCGTGACACCCCACTTGGGACTACGGCAGCGAGGTCGCCGAGCATCGCCTCGTCAACACCGGGCTCGGCCCCAACAGCTACTTCGCGATGCCGTACTCATCGTGGCAGCGCGGTTGCAACGAAAACCTCAACGGCTTGGTCGGCCAGTACGTCCCGAAGGGCTGCAACATTGGGCATTTTCGCCGACGAGCAGACCCAGCAGATCGAAGACAAGCTCAATCGGCGCCCCAGGAAACCATTGCGCTTTCGCACAGCCGAGCCGGTGTTCGAGCTATCCTTCAAACGCGTTGCACTTCGTAGTTGAACCAACCCCCGGTCTTGTTGGGAACTCCATTTCTTGGAATAATTGAGCATGACCCTTTTCCCGTCTGAAAGCCGGATACGAAGAGACCATGCCTGCACAACAACACATCGAACAGATGGTGAAGAAACTCGAACGGTTGCCGCCCGAGCGCGTTGCCGAGGTCGAAGACTTCATCGATTTCCTGCATAACCGCGATGAAGACCGCGGCTTGGTGCAGGCGACGCAGAGGATTTCCGGGCAGACCCTGCATACGGTCTGGACCAATCCCGCCGATGCCGACTACGACCGCCTGTCCGGACACAAACAACGCCCCGCCGCGGTGGTCAGCAACGCCGCCTATCAGCGCAACTGACCGGATGTTATCCTGCTGGCGATCACCAGCCAGATACGAGAGCCGTTGGGATTCGGCGAAGCGATCATTGCGGAGTGGCACGGCGCGGGTCTGCTGAAACCCTCCTGTTTCAAGCCGATCCCGTTCACCGCCGAACAAACGCTGCTGCGCAAAACTCTCGGCACCCTCACGCCTGCCGATGAGCAAACCCTGCGCGAGACCTTGCAGCGCATAACCGGGTGAAATGCTCGCGGACTTTGTTGTTTTTGCGAACGCCTGCCCCGGCCACGGGGCTGAAAAGCCAATTACCTGCGCCCCCCTTTTTCCCTGGCCATTCCCGCCGGCCTTCAACCCACTGGCGTTTCGATGTCGGAGGCACCCTGGCGTTCAATGCCCCGTGATTTGATCCCGAGGACCGGCGCCAGCGCGCGCCAGACGTTGTCGAACACGATGCGCTCGCCGGCGGCGTTGGGGTGCAGGCCGTCGGCCTGCATCAGCTCAGGTTTCAGTGCGACGCCTTCGAGCAGGAACGGCACGAGGCCCGTGTGGTATTGCTTCGCGAGGTCGGCATAGATCGCGCGCAGCCCGTCGCGATAGCGCGGGCCGTAGTTGACCGGCAGCTCGATCCCGAGCAGCAACACCTTGGCGCCGGCCTTCCGGCTGGCCGCGACCATCGCGTCGAGATTGTCGCGGATGCGCTCCAGCGGCATGCCCTGCAGACCATCGTTGGCGCCGAGCTCCAGGATCACCACAGCGGGCCGGTAGCGCTGCAACAGTCCGGGCAGGCGCTGGCGGCCGCTCAGCGTGGTTTCGCCGCTGAAGCTGGCGTTGACGACGCGACGCGGTGGTTTTATTGCATCGAGCCGTACGCTGAGCAGGTGAACCCAGCCGGCGTCGACCGGGATATTGTGGGCAGCGGACAGCGAGTCGCCGAGCACCAGGATTGTCGGCGGCGCCGCAGACAACCCGGGCGCCGAAAGGCAGCACAGAATGACAAAGAGGAAAACACGCATGGATGGAACCAAACCAGCACTGTTGCTCGCCGAGCATATCAGCAAGCATCTCGACGGCCCGGCGGGCCGGATCGACATCCTCGATGATGTTTCGCTGGAACTCCGGGACGCCGACAGCCTCGCGATCGTCGGCGCGTCGGGTTCGGGCAAGACCACGCTGCTCGGCCTGCTCGCCGGGCTGGACGTGCCGAGCAGCGGGCGCATCACACTGGCCGGCCACGACCTCACGGCGATGGACGAGGAATCGCGCGCGGTGCTGCGCCAGCAACTGATCGGCTTCGTGTTCCAGTCGTTCCATTTGCTGCCAACGCTGACCGCGGAGGAAAACGTGATGCTGCCGCTGGAACTGGCGACGGCCCGCGACATCCGCGCGCGGGCGCGAGCGGCGCTGGACGCCGTGGGCCTGGACAAGCGTCGCGGCCATTACCCGTACCAGTTGTCCGGCGGTGAGCAACAGCGGGTGGCGTTGGCGCGCGCGTTCGTGCACGAACCGAAGGTGCTGTTCGCCGACGAGCCGACCGGCAACCTCGATTCGCACACCGGCGCCGCGGTCAGCGACCTGATGTTCGAGCTCAACCGCGCGCACGCGACCACCCTGGTGCTGGTGACCCACGACATGCGGCTGGCCCGACGTTGCGCGCGCGTCGCCGAACTCGTCGACGGCCGGCTTGCCGGGGAGCGTTCGACCGAGGCCGCCGCACGTCATTCCGGCGAAGGCGGGAATCCAGCGTCTCCGGGCCGTCCCGCCGACCCACAAGCACACCGGATTCCGAATAGCGCTCCGCGATTGCGGGATGACGAGCAGGACACCTCAAGGTGAACCTTGCTGCACTCGCCTTCCGGACGCTGCGACGCGAATGGCGACTGCCGGAGTTGCGCACGTTGATGCTGGCGCTGGTGCTGGCGGTGGTCGCGCTCGGCGTGGTGGCGACGCTGGCAGCGCGGGTCGAGGGCAGCGTTGCCGCCGGCGGCGCGCAGTGGATCGGCGGCGATGCCGGCGTGTCCTCGGCATCGCCGCTGCCGGCGGGATTCGCGCAGCAAGCGCGCGCGCTGGATCTCGCCACCAGTGCCGGCGCAGCTTTTCCCAGCGTCGCGTTCGCCGGCCAGCGCAGCCAGTTATTGAGCGTCAGCGCCCTCGACACCCACTGGCCGCTGCGCGGCACCGAGACGCTCGCGGGCGCGTCCGGACGGCAGTATTCCGGCCACGGCCCCGCGCCCGGCAACGTCTATCTCGACCATCGCGCGCTGGTGGCGCTCGGCCTGAAGGTGGGCGACGAGGTGCAACTCGGCGGCCAATCCCTGCGCGTCGCCGCGGAACTCGTCTCCGAACCGGATGGCGGCGCGCTGTTCGCATTGGCGCCGCGCGCACAGATGAGCCTCGCCGACGCGCGTGCCGCCGGGCTGCTTGGCACCGGCAGCCGCGCGCGGCATCGGCTCATGGTGGCGGGCGCAGCCGGCGCCGTGCGGCGCTGGGAGGTTTGGACAAAGACTCATTTGCCGCAGGGCGCGGAGCTGATCTCGCCCGCACAAAGCCAAGAGCGGGTGCGCTCGGCGTTTGATCGCGCCTCGGCATTCCTGCGCCTGACCGCGCTGCTGGCAGCGTTGCTCGCCGGGGTCGCGATCGCGCTGGCCGCGCACCAGTATGCGCGCCGCAAGACGGATGAAGTGGCGCTGCTGCGCGCGCTCGGCATGCGTCGCCGACGGGTGCTGGCATTGTTGGCGCTGACCCTCGGCATGCTCGCGCTGCCGGCTGCGGCGCTCGGTGTAGCGCTGACGCTGGGCATCGCGCAGGCAGCGTGGATTGCGATGCAGGGCCTGATCGGCGACGCGCACGCTGCGCTGCCGTTGGGCCCGGCGGGTGCTGCGGCGCTGGTCGGCCTGGCGGTGCTCGCGGGCTTCGCGCTGCCGCCGTTGGCGCGCCTCGCCGAAGTCCCGCCGGTCGCGGTGTTCCGCCGCGAACTCGGCCGCCGCGTGCGGCGCTTCGATGCGCTGTACCTGGTGCCCGCCGCGGTGGCGGTGGCGCTGATCCGGATCGAAGGCGGTTCGGCGAAGCTGGCCCTGATCATCGCGGCCAGCCTCGCCGGCGCTGCGGCGCTGGCACTCGGCCTGGCGGCGCTGCTGCTGTGGCTGATTCGCCGTCTCGTGCCGCGCGCGCACCCGGCGTTGCGGCTCGGGCTCGCGGCGTTGGCGCGCCGGCGAAGCTTGACGCTGGTGCAGGCGACCGCGCTGGCGCTGGGGCTCACCGCGCTGCTGCTGCTCGGGATCGTCGCGCCGGCGCTGGTCGAAGGCTGGCGACGCGAGTTGCCCACCGACACCCCCAACTGGTTCGTCCTGAACCTCGAGGCCAACCAGCGCGATGGTTTTGCCCGCGCGCTGCAACGGGTCGGCGCGGACAACCTCAACATGCTGCCGCTGGCGGTCGGCAAGCTGGTTGCGATCAACGGCCACCCGGTCGATGCCATGCACTTTTCCAGCCCCGCCGCGAAGCAATGGGCCGACCGGCAGCTGCGGCTGTCGTGGAGCGCGACGCTGCCGCCCGACAACCACGTGATCGCCGGGCAGTGGAAGCTGGCCCATCCGGCGACGCCGCAGGTTTCGGTGGACGAACGCTGGCGCGACCTGTTCCACCTGAAGCTCGGCGACACCATGCGCTTCGAGGTTGGCGAAAAGCAGATCGACGCCACCGTTTCCAGCATCCGCGGCGTGAACTGGCGATCGTTCCGCGTGAATTTCTTCCTGCTGCTGGATCCGGCGCACGCACGCACGCTGCCGCACACCTACGTCGCGAGCTTTCATCTGCCACAAACAGACTCGGATCGGCTGGCGTCCGTGTCGCGCGCCTACCCCAACCTGAGCCTGGTCGACGTCGATCAACTGCTCGCGCGCATCCGCGACATCATCGACCAGGTCGCGGGCGCGGTGCGCTGGGTCCTCGGATTCAGCCTGGTGGCGGGCGCACTGGTACTGGCGGCGGCGTTGTCCGCGAGCGCCGCCGAGCGCCGCCACGAGGCCGCCCTGCTGCGCACGCTCGGTGCGCGCCGACGGCAATTGCGGGTGACCGCGGCCTGCGAATTCGTGCTGCTGGGCCTGATCGCCGCGGCCAGCGCGGTCGCTGCCTCCGCCGGCGCCGGCACTTGGCTGGCGCGCAGCGTGTTCCACGTCCACCGATTCGTCCCGCCCGCGTGGCCGCTGATCGGCACCGGCCTGCTCGCCGCAGCCATCGTGATGCTGCTGGGCATCGCCGGCACCTGGCACGTGGCGACGACACCACCGCTCAGGCTGCTGCGGCGCGGGTGACCGTACGGCGGGTCTCGACCCGCCGGTGTTGTCTTGACCCGCCGTTGCGCTTACCGACCGTGGCGGGTTGAAACCCGCCCTACCTGGTCGATCCGTAGGGCGGCCCTTGACCCGCCGCTCCCGGAAACCGGGATGGACCGTGTCATGCGCTGAACGTCTAGACGAGTTCGCCGGAAACTATCCGGGCCCGCGGTACTCGCAGCCTTCGCCGTTCTGGCCGCGTTTGACGACCACGCGATCGAGTTGCGGCAGCTCGCCGAGTTTTGTCCAGACGAACGCGGCAATGTTTTCCATGGTGGGGATGCCGAGCCCTTCGACGTCGTTGAGCAGGCGATGGTCGAGCGCGTCACGGGTGACTGCGATGCGGCGTTCGAGGTCGCCCATGTCGACCACCCAGCCACGTTCGGACAACGGGCCGCGCACCCATACCTCCACTTGATACGAATGACCGTGCATGCGTCGGTAGCGCGGGTCGCCACCGGGGCCGGCGTCGAGCTGGTGGGCGGCGTCGAAGCGGAATTCCTTCCAGACGGTGAACCGTGGTTCGCTCATGGAATGCCCAGATATTTGTGGGTCTGCAGGCTGAGCCGCCAGTGCGGATGCGCCTTGCAGTAGTCGACCGCCGCGCGGGTGTTGTCGGCGACGCGCGGGCCATCCATCGGCTGCAGAAAAAAATGCCCTGCATCGAAACCGGTGAAGCGTTCCGGCTGCGCATCGGTTTGCGGATACACGAGCTTCAGTTCGTCCGCGCGCCGCAGCTTCACCGGCTGCGTGCCCTTGGGGCTGACCGTGATCCAGTCGAGCCCGGCCGGCGCGTCCAGCGTGCCGTTGGTTTCGACCGCGCACTCGAAACCGCGCGCGTGCATCGCCTCCAGCAACGGCGTGTCGAGCTGCAGCAACGGTTCGCCACCGGTAAACACCACGAAGCGGTTTTCCGGCTGCCCGGCTGGCCATTGATTGGCGATCTTGTCCGCGAGCGCCGCTGCGTCCGGATACTTGCCACCGTTCTCGCCACCGGTGCCAACGAAATCGGTGTCGCAGAAATTGCACGCCGCGCCTGCGCGGTCGGTCTCGCGGCCCGACCACAGGTTGCAGCCGGCGAACCGGCAGAACACCGCCGGGCGGCCGGCATGGAAGCCTTCGCCCTGCAACGTGTGGAAGATTTCCTTGACGGCGTACATGGGGCAAACCGGGTATCGAACCGCTTATTTTGCCATCCCGGGCCCGGCGGCGCCTGCTGGCCCGGTCGATTTCACCACACGCCGACGACGCCGGCGCTACCGTCACGACCGTTCGACAGGTTTCCGCGGCGACCGCGCAGGCCGCCGCGGCAGGAGGTGCGCGATGAGAACGGCATTCGGCGGTGCGATCGCGGTGGTGTTGCTGGGCCTGTGGGTATACCTGATCGTGACCGGCTGCCAGACCGTGGCATGCGCCAACGCGGTCGATTGCACCGCGCACCCGCTCACCGGGTTCAATGACGCGATGGGCCAAGCGCTGGCGTTGATCGGGGGACTGGTCTCGGCGCTGGTGATCGCGGAACTCGCGGTCACCCGCTCGGGCGAAACACCGGCCGCGCACGTGCTGGCGGCCAATCCAACGCCGCGCGCGAAACTGGCGCTGAAGGTCATCAGCGGCATCTACGTGCTGGCGTGGCTGGTCGCCGGCCTCGCGGCGCTGCTGGTGGGCATGTGGCACCCGCATACCCTGCAGGCGCTGACCAGCGTCGGCCAGGCGTGGCTCGGCCTCGCAGTCGCCGCGGCGTATTCCTATTTCGGACTGCGTCCGGCGCAGTAGGCTGCGTTTGCGCCGGCTCGTCGTGAACGGAGCTGGCGCTGGCCGGCGGCTACAGCGATCAGGTGCATTTCAACCGCGAATTCCGTGCCTTTGCCGGCGTCACGCCGAGTGAATACCGCCGTGCGGCGCCACGCTTTCCGCATCACATACCGCCGGTTCCCCAGCGTGAATTTCGTCCTCGAAATGGATAGTGCGCAGGTTCAGCAGCTTCCTTCGCGAACGCTTCCGGTCGCTATTTTTCGAACAGCGCCAAAAACGCCGCGGGTGCCAGAACGCTCACATCATGCCAAGGATGCAGCGCCAGCAGGTCCGCATCGCTGCTGACCAGTACCTCGGCGCCGCAGGCGCGGGCCAGAGCGAGGAACTTGTTATCGCGCGGATCGCGGCACGGCGGATCCACTGCGGCCTCTTCGGTATCAGGGACTCCGAACAGACGCGTGTTGGCCCGCACCATCGCCAGAAATGCCCGGCGGACATCCAACGCCAGATAGCGGTCGAACTTGCGGCGCGCAATCACGTGTTCCAGCTCGGCGAGTGTCGCTGGCGAGGCGCAGAGCTGCGTGGAGGCCAAGGCTCGGCCCAAGGCGTGGTGCGGGATGGAATCCACCATCAGCATCGCACCCACCAGTGTGCTGGTGTCGAATATCACCCGCGCGACGTGGCTCACCGCGCTTCACGCACCAGCGTGTTGATCTGCGCTTGCGTCAGTTTCTTTGCGGCCGGCTTCCGGTCCTTGCGCGCGCGCGCGCTCCAGGCCTCAAAATCGCCCACGGCCTTGCTGCGTCGGTTGCGGGCATCGAGCACCTCGCGCATGTCCTCGATCGACACCACGATCGCGACCGGACGTCCGCGCCGCGTCACCGTGACGGGCTCACGCTGCGCGGCGTCCAGCAGCTCGCCAAAGCGGTTCTGGGCTTCCATGGAGGTCAGGGTTTTCATTGAAATCACCTGATGGCTGTTATACCGATTCTAGCTGATTCGGCCAGTAGGGGGCGCGTTTGGCCCACCCTCCGGTGACATCTTCCATCTCTCGCGCAACCGGAACGTTCGGATATGCGAAACTTCCGCCCATCACTTTGCCCTCCACAAAGGTTGAAACCATTTGGGTGAGGGGGGTTCAAGGCAGAACGATGAAGCCACCGGTTCTACGCACGGCACGCACCGACGATGCCGAAGCGATCGCAGCGGCGGAAGCCGAAACCCAGCGCTCGCCCGGGCTGCTGGTCGGATGGCCGGGCGACATTCCGGTCGCGGAATACCGCGAGAAGATCGAGAAGCTGGCCATGCACGGCCGCTACCTCGTCGCCGAGCAGGATGCCGCACTCGTGGGCCACGCGTTTCTCGATCCGCTGTCCGTGCGCATGCGCGGCGTCGCGCACGTTTTCCTGTTGACGATCGTGGTGCACCCGGGCCATACCGGGCGAGGCATCGGCGCCGCAATGCTCGGCGACCTGCTCGCGTGGGCGGAACACGACGAACGGGTCGGCAAGGTGGAGTTGAACGTGCGCGCAGGTAATTTGCGGGCACAGCGCCTCTATCGAAGCATGGGCTTCGTGGAGGAGGCGCGTTTCCGGAATCGCGTGCGGCGCATCGACGGCGTGTTCGAGGACGATCTCGGGATGGCGTGGTTTCCGCACCACGGCGCGCCTTCCCGGACCCCGTAGCGGGCAGGGTCGCGGCCGCCGGAACCGGGTGCGCCGGTGACCCCGCGCCGTCCCGCCTGCCCGACCGCGTGCGCGCTCGCATGCACCGCGATCCGCTGGCACACTGCGCAGGTCTGCGCCAGGAGGCCCGGCATGGCCGACCAAGAAGAGCAGGAACCCGAACAGATCAGGCTCATGAAGCGCATGGTCGAACTGGCCGAGCAGCGCACGCTGCTGGCCGCCGAGCGCTCGCGGATGTCGGAAGACCGTTCGCGGATGTCCGAGGAACGTTCGGAAATGTCCGCGGAGCGTTCGAGGATGTCGGCCGAACGCTCGGAAATGTCCGAGCACCGTTCGTACCTCAACACCGAGCGCACGCTCTCGGTATGGACGCGCACCGCGCTGGCGCTGATGGTCTTCGGCATCGCGGTCGACCGGTTCGCGCTGCTGCTGAACCACTCGACGGGACTGTCGCCTGCGCGGGCGCCACCGCACACGCTCTCGACGTTCGGCGGCGCCGCGCTGGTCGCGTTCGGCATCGTGATGGCGCTCGCCTGCGGCATCCGTTATCTCGCCTACGCCCTGCACTGGCAACGCGAACACACGCTGCTACCGTGGCACGGTCCCTACCTCGCGTTTTCGTTCGCGATGATGACCGTGGCGTTCGGCATTGCGCTGCTGGCGGCGATGCTGTTGCTTACCTGAAGCCGCCGAAAGCGCGGGGATCGACGTAGTGCGATCAAAAGCCATCGCCCTCGCGCTGCGCGCGCGTTCGCGTCGCTCCGCCGTTCGCGAGCGAAGGGGAAAAACCTCACATCCTGACCGGCCCCGCCTTCTGGCACTTGGCGAGAGCCTCGCGCGCGGTCGTGACGTCAGCCGCCCGGTGGTCCGCCTGCGCGATTTCCAGGATGGTCTGCCAGTTGCGGGCGCACAGCGCACCGACCTTGGGGCCGAGCAGGAACGAGCGCCGTGCGTCGGCCTCGGCGGCCGGATCGTTGCGTAGCAGGATCTCGACCTCGGCGCGGAACTGCAGGATGTCCGGCGCATCGGGGGAAAGTTTCAGCGCGGCGTCGATTTTGCTGAGCGCAGCCGGGTAGTTGCCGGCGTTTTCGTCGGCATGGGCGCGGTCGAGGTATCCGTCCACGGCGGGATCGCGCAGCGGCGCGATCTGGACCACCGATTTGTCGTCGACACCGGCCGCGCGGATTGCCTCGACCATCGCGGTCGGGGTCGGCGAGGTACGTTCGGGCGTCGGCCTGGGCGGCGGCGGATTCGAGCAGGCGGCCAGCAGCAACGCGAACGACCCCGCGACGGCCGCCGCGGCGAAAGGTTTCCGGGTGATCATGATGCTTCGCTCCACGAGATCAGCGTGGCGGCTGCGCGCCGGATCCCGGCTGCGCCGCGCTGCTGGAATTGCCGCCGCCGAACAGGTGTTCGAGCCGCTGCAGGTAACAATGGTTCTGCACCGGCGGCACGTAGCCATCGATGAAGGGGTATTGCCGCGCGCCGCCGCACGTCGGCAACGTGCCCTGCCCCGTCGATGGATCGATCCACGCGTACTGGATGTCGTTGCCGAACGAAGTGGCAAGCGGCGTGGTCGGCAGTTTCTGGAACAGATTCATCCACACCTTGAGCGCGCCGGTCGCGCCCCACAGATGCGTCGGCTTGTTGTCGTCGCGACCCATCCACGCGACTGCAAGCCGATCGCCGGTGAAGCCGGAGAACCACGAATCGCGCTGGTGGTCGGAGGTGCCGGTCTTGCCGGCGACGTGCAGCGCGGCGAGCCGCGGGTTGTTGCCGATCGCCGCGGCGGTGCCGTACTCGGTGACCTGCTGCATCATCCAGCGCACCAGCCGTTCGGGCTGCTGGTACTGACCCTTGCCGGGCTCGACCGCATACTGCTTCAGCACGTGGCCCTTGGCGTCGAGCACGCCGCGCAGGGTCAGCAACGGCAACGCGTGGCCGTCGTCGGCGAAGAATTCGTACAACTGCGCGAGCTGGAACGGCGACACGTCCACCGCGCCGAGCAGCAGCGACGGGTTGGCCTTGACGTCGGTCAGGCCGAACGAACGCAGGAACGCCGCGACCCGACCGACGCCAAGACTCAGGCCGAGATGGACACTCGCGAGGTTGTAGGACTTCGCCAGCGCCTCGACCATCGGCACCTGTCCGTGCGACTTGTGATCATCGTTCTGCGGCGTCCACAGCTTGCCGTTCGGCAGCTTCAACGAAATCGGCGAATCGTCCAGCAACGATGCCACGTTCCAGTGCGACGGGTCGGTCAACGCCATCAGGTAGTAGAACGGCTTCAGGCTGGAACCGACCGGACGACGGGCGTCGTAGGCGCGGTTGAAACCGTGCAGGTCCGATTCGCGGCCGCCCACCATCGCCAGCACGTCGCCGGTCGAAGGTTCGACCACCACCACCGCGCCTTCGAGATGGTCGCCGCGCTTGCCGAGCTCTTTCAGGGTTTCGTCCACCGATTGCTCGGCGTACACCTGCGCGGCCGGATCGAGGGTGGTGTAGACGGCGAGCCCGCCGCTGCGGAGTTGCCGTTCGCTGAAGTCGTGGGTGATCTGCTGACGCACCACCTGCATGAACGCCGGAAAGCGATCGACCACCAGTTGCGGCGTGGGGGTCACGTCGAGCGGTGCCGCGCGCGCGGCCTTCCACTGCGTGCCGTTCAACAACCCGGTGGTGTGGAAGGCATCCAGCGCCGCATTGCGGCGGCCGAGCGCGCGCTCCGGATTGCGGCGCGGGTCGTAATAACTCGGGCCGCGGACCATGCCGACCAGCAGCGCGATTTCCTGCGGCCGCAGGGTCTGCAACGGACGCCCGAAGTAATACCAGCTCGCCGCGGCGAAGCCGTGCACCGCCTGGTTGCCCTGCTGGCCGAGGAACACCTCGTTGCAGTACGCGTTGAGGATCTGGCCCTTGCTGTAGTGCGCGTCCAGCAGGATCGACAGCAACACCTCGTTGAACTTGCGCACGAAGGTGCGGCTGCGGTCGAGGAACAGGTTGCGCACCAGTTGCTGGGTGATCGTCGAGCCGCCCTGCACCGCGTGGCCGGCGCGCAGGTCGGCGAGCGCCGCGCGCACGATCGAGGACAGGTCGATGCCGTGATTGTTCTTGAAATCGCGATCTTCGACCGCCTGCACGCCCTGCACCAGCAGCGGCGGCATTTCCGCGAGCGGCATGATGATCCGCTCTTCCTGCTCCGGGCCATACATCGTCGCGATCCGCGCGGGATCGAGGTGGCTCTTGTGCAGCGGTTTGTTCGCGGTCAGGTCGAACACCGACCGGATGGTTCCCGCGCCCAGGGTCACCCGCACACGGCGCGGCAGTTCTCCGCCGGCCGGGTCCATGTAGCCGCGCGACGCGATCACGAAGGTGTCACCGCTCGCGCTCCAGCTACCGGGCACCCGCGCGGTGGATGCCGCCTCCGTGTAGCCGGCCATCGTGAGTTCCAGCTTCAGCGTGGCCTTGTCCATCGGCACGCCCGCCTCGAGCAACTGCGGGCGTGCATACACCCGGGTCGGCTGGGTGAAGTCGATTTCGGTCACGCGCGTCTTCACGCGGTGGTCGAGGACCAGCGTGTACGGCACGACGAAACCGACGGCGAATCCGATGCCGATCAGGATGGGCCAGCGTGCGAAGCGCCAGACCGCACGCACGCGCTCGAACCAGGACAAGGCGTTCTAACTTTCAAGCAGGACGAGCGCGAAGTTTAGCGGATCGACGCGCGCCGGCCGTGCGACCGGACGTCGGGATTCAGCCACGATTGTCCAGACCCGGGAACCTAAAAACTGCATGTGATCGATCTACGTGCCCGTAGGAGGGCCGGAAGGCCCGATCCAACCTCGTGGGGGCGCGGTTTCATCGCACGCATGGGTCGCGGCTTCCGCCGCTCCTACCGTTGCGTGCAGGTGTACCGCGGTTTTTCGAGATCCCCTTACGGGTGCAGCAACGTTCCGGCGCAGCAACGTAACGGCGACCGGCGTCTTCTTCAGTCGCCGGCTGCCTTCGCAGGCTTCTCGGCCGCAGCGGGTTTTTCGGTCGCGGCGGGCTTGGAGGGTTCGCTGACCTTGGCCGGTTCCGCCGGCTTGTCGCCGGAGGCCTCTTTCGGCTTGGCCGCATCGCCTGCGAGGTTGTGTTTCTTTTCCTTGTCGGACTTGAAATCGGTCTCGTACCAGCCGCTGCCGGCAAGCCGGAACGCCGGCGCGGTGACCTGGCGTCGCACGTGATGGCGGCCGCAATTCGGGCAGGTATCGGGATCGAGATCGGCGAGCTTCTGCAGGCGATCGAACTTTTCGCCGCAATCCTCGCAACGGAACACGTAGATGGGCATCGTGGGCAAAATCACGGGAACGATCCCGCAAGCATACCGCCATTGGCGCGTCCGCGGCAGCCCGTTCGGCATCGGTTCGGGCGCGTCGCCTATCATGCGGACTTTCGCCGCAAGGAAAATCCGATGTCGATTGTTCGCGCCGCGTTGCTCGTTTCCTCCATGGCTGCCGTCATGCAGCTCGCACCCGCCGTGCAGGCCGCCGAGCCGTTGTGCAGCGCGACGCCGCCACCGCAGCCCGCCGCCTACGTCGCGCACATCGAGGAGGTGAACCGCGGCCTCGGCATTCCGCCCGACTACACGGCGCGCCATCACCTGGTTCCGCAGCCCGAGGCGAGAGACTTGGTGCAGGTGCCGCGTGACGTGTACGGGCGCAAGGTCGAAATGGTGGCACCCGCCGCCGCCGCCCTGAAAAAGATGTTCGCGGCCGCCGCACGTGACGGCATCAAGCTGGAAACGGTTTCCGGGTTCCGCAGCATCGCCTACCAGACTCACCTGATCCGCGAGAAGCTGAAGCGCGGCATGAGCATCGAGAAGGCGCTCGCGATCAACGCGGTGCCGGGCTACAGCGAGCACCAGACCGGCTGCGCGATCGACCTCACGACGCCCGGCGTGCCGGCCGCCGACGGCAGCTTCGCCGACAGCAAGGCGTTCGGATGGTTGCAGGGCAACGCCGCGCACTTCGGCTTCCACCTGTCGTTCCCGCCAAACAACCCGTACGGTTACGAATACGAGCCGTGGCATTGGCGCTATATCGCCGGAAGCGCGACCTCGACCACGCCGCGCAAACGTTGAACCGAAGTGCGCTACTGCGGCCTTGTCCATGGAAGCGGCGCCGGGCCCAAGGCGAGCAGCAACCAGGCGTGAAATCCTGCACAGAATATGCGACCCTGCGTGATCGACCGCTCACCGCGAACGCTCACGGCAGGTAATCGGCCGCAAGGTGCCGCCCCAGCTCCGTGATGTCGCGGATAGCCGCGGTCTGCATGACGCCACCACCACGATCACAACCGCATGAAACCCGAACTCACCGACAGCGACGTTCCCCCGCAATTCACCCTTGCGATGCATTTGATGTCTCTCCAGGCGGCCGCCCTGATCGCCCGCGGCTGCGAGTATCCCGCCTATGTCGCCGCCATGCGCGACGAACACGCGGAGATCGTCCAGCACACCAGCGGCTTGATGGACTGGCCGCAGGCCTTGACGACATTGCGCATGATCTGGAAGCAGACGCCCAATCCCGCGTGCGGCTATGCCTGCCCGCCGCTGCCAGAACCCGGACGCAACGAACCTTGCGTGTGCGGTTCGGGCCGCAAGTACAAACATTGCTGCCTGCCGTTGGCACATGCCCTGGCAGTAAACGACCTCAACGGCTTGTCGCTGTTGCTCGAAGCGCTGCCGGAGAAGCGTTGGCGCGAACTCGCCGGCAGCCGGGTACCCATTGCGATGCTGGAGGCGACCGCATTCGAATTGGGCCAAGGCGATGCACCGGAATCCGCGATCGTGTTGCTGGAGCCCTGGTTCAAGCGCGACGACGCCTTCATCGCCAAACACGAGGCGCTGCTCGACGTGCTGGTCGAAGCGTATGGCGACACCGGCCACGCCCGCAAGAAGGCGCGACTGATGGAACGCGCCATCGCAATCGGCGACCACGTGATCCGGTCGTCGATACTGCAAAAGCGAGCCTCCATGCTGGCCGACCAAGGCGACTACGCCGGCGCCTGGCAAGCGTTCACCGAAGCGCAGCGCGCCGACCCGCACTCGCTTTCGCTTTCGCATCTCGAGGTGACAATCCTGCTGGACGAGGGCCGCACCGAGGAAGCCCGCGAACGCGCCCGCTTCTGGGTCAAACGGATGGAGGCCATGCGCGACCCGGATCTGGCGCCCCTGATTGCCCTGCTGCGGGATCTTGGCGAACGCGGCAACGCGGCCATCGCCGACAAGATGCTGGAATGGAATCCGGAACTCGCCGAACTGACCGAAGCTTTCCGGGACGCGCCGCCGGTGGCATCGCTGTACACGCTCGATCCGGACCACGACGAAACCGGTCCATTGCGGCCCAACCCGGCGTTGCGCAAGGCCCTGCAGAAATGGACGGCGTGTTCGACGGGGATCGCGCACTCGCCGCTGCAAGCCTTGATGCAGGACGAGGACGAGGAGGACGCGGGTGACATCGAGGACTGGCTGCCGGTGCTGCGCGAACAGCCGAAGCTGTGGAATGCCTTCGAAGTGCTGGATGTCATCGTCACCACGCTGCGTGCCGAGCGCGAGGCGGCCTTCGCCCAGACCCTGGCCTACCCCTTGCTGGACCGCGCCGAGCAGATCCTGCGCGAGGTGCTGAAAGCCAACGACGCCGAAGGCAAGCGTTTCGAGTGGGGCTGGCTGGAAAACCGCCCGGCACTTCACCTGCTCGGCGAGCGCATCGCGATCGACATGGACCAACCTGTCGACGCAGCGCAACTGGCGCGGCTTGAATGGATCGTGCTCACCCTCAACCCGAACGACAACCAGGGATTCCGCGACAACTTGATGCGGGCGTATCTTGAGCACGCTCGCATCGACGACGCATTGGCCCTGACGGCGCAATACCCCGATGACTTCGGGAACA
>JBOHYT010000243.1:0-1940 GCA_050738055.1 Rhodanobacteraceae bacterium | reverse complement strand
TGCTGGAACAACAACTGCCACGTCGTGCCCGCGTCGATCGTTTTGAATACGCCGCTATCGACCGTACCGATGTACGCGACGGCGAGCTTTCCGGGGACGCCGGCCACCGCATCCGTCCGACCGCCCCGATACGGGCCGATGAAACGCCAGTGCAGGGACGCAAACAAGGAAGGCGGCATGGCCGGCGCAGGCGCGGCCGGGATCGGCGCACCGCCAGCCGCCGCACCCGCGAGACCGGCGGCGAGTGCCAGGCAGGTAGCGCACAAGGTTCGCAACATGATTCAGGTTCCTTCAAGACCGGCACATCGGCCCGGCTAGCACTTTTGCCGCGCGCCGGCAGGCACCTGATCAGGCGTCCGTTGCGGTGGAGCACTTCTCTGCTGCTTGAGCCATCCGCGCGCCGCCCATAACGATAGTACGGCGAATACGGTCAGGCAATTGTGGGCCAACTGCGGACATTGGTTCGTGGAGCCCCTGCACCGTACCGGCCAGTCATCAACATTGGGCTGGAAGACATAACCCATCGATGGCGCTACCACATGGCCCACGCAGGGTCACATGCGACGTTTTCAGCGTAAGTCCGGCTAGCGTTCGTTGCGTACGGACGGTGCCATTGACCGCGCTTCGGCAGCGTACTATCGGCTCCACGAGCCGTCGCCGGGACTTGCTTGATCAAGGGGTCTTCGCGCGCGGCTCGACCCACAGTGCCTTGGTACATGCAAGAGGGCCGCGTAATGCACAACCGACCACGTATGCTGTTCGTAGCGGGTGTTGCATCTGGCTTGCTGTTATCGCAGGCGACCTTCGGCCAGAACGTGATACCCCTGCAGCCGCAGACGGCAACAGTCTCGACCTCGTTCCGGGGTACGCACTTCCGCGTCGAGACCGCGACCAGCAGCGATCTGGACGGCGAGTCCGCTGGCGACATACCGGCGAAGACGATTAGCGTGTTGGACGGAGTGGGCGGTTGGGACGGGCCGTTCAAGCTGCGTCCCCCACGGCCAGTACTGGATGCCCCAACGAACATACGCAACAAGATTGCCCTGTTCCAAGTGGAGCGACAAGATTGGGGTGGCGGTTGGTTCGCCATACCGAGAGGGTGGCGTATTGCCAAGGCGGGCGCTGGCGCCCAAGGTAGCTGGAATACCTTGTTCGTGGCGCCCAATGGAGCTAGTCATGGTTGGCTAGTGATCACCGCCTCTGGTCCGGGAGCGATTGAGGTTCTTGGCAGCGCTCAGGGATACTTCCCCGGTGCATACAAGCTCGTCCTGGAGACGTTCCCACACGTGGCGGCCACCTACGGAGGCACGACGCTGTCGCCCAAACCCACCTCCTTGACGCACCCGAATCCGTGTACCGCGCTCGTGACGTACCCATCCAGCGGTCTAAGTGTGAAGCAAGTTACCCAACGCGGCGATGACGGGATAACCACGTATTCGGTTGCGCTTCCGGCGAACGAGGCGGCGCTGCAAAACTTTCTGTTTGCGTCGTTTCGCGAGACCCATCCAGCGCGGGATTGCCCAGGGCCTATAAAGGATTGGAGGTCAAGTTGGTGAATAACCAACGTCCCGTGCAGGACGATCGCCACCTGTAATCTCAATGACCTTGCGTTTCGACTTGTGTAGCTGCGTCGATTCAAACGCTACTGCGCAGAAGCACTACTTGACGATGCGCCGCGAGGCGCTGGTCGGTCTTGTCCACGGTCCGGAAAGGGGGCGGCATCCCCAACCGCGAAACGACCCGTCGTTGTTACGCTTCCCCGGTCCCCGGTCCCCGGTCCCCGAATCCCGATTCCCGATTCCCGATTCCCGATTCCCGAGCCTCACGTCACGTACCGCATCTCGGAAACCGGCGTGGCCAGAAAGTTGCCCTGTGCGAAATGCACTCCAGCCGAGAACAGGGTCGGCATGCTGGCGGCTTCCTCGATCCACTCGACGACG
>JBOHYT010000242.1:0-3147 GCA_050738055.1 Rhodanobacteraceae bacterium | reverse complement strand
CGCGTCCACAAAATCGATGATGCGCACATCGTGTTTGCCGGCATGCTCGCGATGAAGCCGCCCCGCGTACTGCTGAAGTGTGCCCTTCCACGAGATTGGCATTGCCAGCACCAGCGTGTCGAGCGGAGGATGATCGAAGCCTTCCCCGACCAGTTTGCCAGTTGCCAAAAGGATGCGGGGTGCGCCGGACGGCAGCGCACCGAGTTCGGCGAGCAAAGCCGTGCGCTGCTTCTTTGACATCCGACCGTGCATCACGAACGGCGTTTGCGCCAGACCCGCCAAAGCGCCCCTGATGCCGTCGAGGTGATCGATGCGCTCGGTCAGGACCAATATCTTGCGGCCTTGCTTGAACGCATTCGCTATTTCACTCGCTATGGCCTCGGTCCTGTCCTGATCCTTGGCGAGGCATCGAAACACATCCTGGATCTTCGCGTCGCTTGGCAGGTCAATCCGTGAGCGTCGCATCCGGGGCACGACTTCAAGGTCGCGTGGAGCACCGACAGGGGCTGCCGCTGTGTAACGCAGCGGCCCGCAACGCATGAAAATAATCGGCTGCTGACCATCGCGGCGGATTGGCGTGGCCGTCAGGCCGAGCACAAACCGTGCCTTCGTCCGCTTCAGGATGGCTTCGAAGGACGCAGCGCCGACGTGATGACATTCGTCCACGACCACATGACCGTAGTCGTCGACCAGCGGGTTGACTTCGCCTTGTCGAGACAACGATTGCATCACGGCAACGTCGATCATTCCTGTCGGATTGGCCTTGCCACCGCCGATCACGCCCACCACGCTTGCGCCGACGCCGAAGAAAGTTTGCAACTGCTGCTGCCATTGCCTCAGCAACTCCGTGCGATGCACGAGAACCAGGGTGTTGACGCCCCGCCGAGCGATCATCGCCGCGGCAGTCACCGTCTTGCCAAACCCGGTCGGGGCGGACAACACACCGGTATCGTACAACAGCATTGCTGAGGCGGCTGCTTCCTGGTCGGGACGCAACGTGCCAACAAAAGCGACATCGAGCGGTCGCCCGTCACAACGCTCATCCCGGAGATCGCACGCGATGCCGTTCTCGCGCAGCAAGGCCAAGGCGGCATCCAGGCAACCGCGCGGCAGTGCAATGTGTTTCGGGTAGTTTTCGGCACAGCCAATGACGCGTGGTTTGCCCCAAACCGACATCCGCATGGCCTGGGCCCGATAGAACTCGGGGTTCTGGAACGCAGCCAGTCGGATCAAGCGATTGGCCAGCGCCTGCGGCAGCCGTTCCTTTTCGAAGTAAAGCATGTTGGCCAGCGTCGCGGTCAGTGACTCGGGCATGGGCCCAGCCAGCTTTCCCTGCGCCGAGGCGACGGGCTTCCAAGGTGTCCCCAAGTCTTCGTCGTCAATGAAAGTGACGTCCAGCGGATGCGCGCCGACGGCGGCCCGCTGGATAGTGGGGTCGATGTTGCATGCATCCATAGGCTGGATCGATTCGAGGAACGCCCATTGATCTGGGTAGGGGCGCAACTCGGTGTCGGCAAACACGCTGCAGCCCCTCTCGCGCGGTCCCTTCTGCAGCGGCAAGGCAATCAGGTTGCCGAAGCCCCCTTTGGGCATCGTGTCCTGATTGGGAAACAGGCGGTCGTAGGATCCCAGCTTCAGTTGCCGGGTGCGCGAGCACGTATGGCTGATGATCGCCGCGCCCAGACGTCGTGCTTCGCGCGCCGCAACTCGGGTGGTGAAGAACACCCAGACATGCGCGCCTTGTCCCGAGCGGGAAATCTCCAGCGCTGCGGGGACACTGAGTTCGACGCAAGATTGCATGAATGCGCGAGCGTCGTCACGCCATTCGGCTTCATCGAAATCTACCGCGAGGAAGTAGCAGCTATCGTCCTCCAAAAGGGGGTAAACGCCGATTGTGCGCTTTCCAGCCAAATGATCATAGATCACTGAATCGGTCAGCGGCATCAGCAGCCGCTTGCTGCAATCGCTGCATTTGATGCGCGGCTTTTCGCAGACGCCAACGCGCCACTCGTTGGCGCAGGCCGGTGTATAGCCCGACTTGCCGGTTGCCCGGCTTTCCCAGCGCACCGCGTAGACATCCGTATGCCCGCGAAACAGGCGACGAAACGCCGCGATTTTTTCGGCGGTAGAGAGCCGCGATGGCTCAGGCGCTTCTGGAGGCCGTTTCCGCCGCGGGCACCAATCGATGCCGTGCGATTCCAATAGCGCCGTCAAGCGCGCGTTTTCGGCGCGCAAGGCACCCAACTCGTCACGGTTCGCCATTGGCTCCGTACCTGGCCGGTAATCATCCGACGAAGGGAACTCGTGTGTCAGTTCCCCGGGGAGCGTTTGCGCGGCCGGCCGCCAAGGCGGCCGTTTGCGCGGGCCGCTCGCGTTTTGGCCTTCGAGCGCACACTACCGCCCGCTGCACCGAGTTGCGCAGCCATCCACTGCTTGCCGCCGAACGCACCCGCCAGCAAACCAGGTACGTACAGATCGGCATCCAGCTTCGGCCAGTGCAGGCCCAGCCCGCTGGGCGTAATCTCGATTTTCGCCAAGTCGGTCGGCGTCGCGTCCGCCAGCCCCTCGGCGAGCGTGGGTGGAAACGCGACTTCTACGCCCGTGTTGAGACTGACGACCACTCGGGCCCTTCGGCGGTCATAGCGTGCAGCCACCGCATGGCCGTGCTCGCGCAGGGTTTGCATTCGCCGTTCGGCTTGGGTGAAATCGTTTTCAGTGACTGCCATGGAGTCTGCTCCACTCGTTGCAAAGGGTTGCCAACTTTCCGGCCAGATCGGATTTGATCTTGGCCACCTCGGACAGCTTGAATCCGTAGCACTCGCGCGTCGGGTGGACCGTCGGGGCAGTTCAGGAAGAACACCGCCTCGCCCTCCGGCCCGATCACATGAACATGCGCGGGGCGGTGGTCGTTGGGATAGATGACGACCCGCAAGTTACCCATGCGCAGGATGGTTGGCATGAGGCACCATACCATATCCAAACCGTTTGGGTTTTGTCCCTGATCCAGCCGGGATTTTGTTTGCCCGCGCGCCGAAGAGGGCGCGCGGATGGTCTTCACTCCGCGCCGCCAGCATAATTGCGGGCTTGCCGACTGACGGGGAGACCTTTGGATGGAAACCGTTACGAGTCCAGAGTCCCGGGTCCCGG
>JBOHYT010000241.1:0-4798 GCA_050738055.1 Rhodanobacteraceae bacterium | reverse complement strand
ATGCATCGCCGCACAAGCAGGGCAGTTACCTTCCCGGCTCGCGCATCCCGGTCGTTGCCGAGGCACGCCTCCGCGAAACCCGCCCCGACTTCGTGGTTATCCTGCCCTGGAACCTGCGCGAGGAAATCACCGCGCAACTGGCCTACATCCGCGAGTGGGACGGGAAGCTCGTGACTGCGATCCCGCAATTGGTGGTGTCATGACCGTCGCAAGCGCAAAGAGTCGCATCTACTACACGAAACCCTCGATCACGGAACTCGAAATCCGCTACGCCACCGATGCGGCCGCGAACGGCTGGGGCGAACACTGCTACGACTACATCCGCCGCTTCGAAGCGCTGTTCCGCCAACATCTCGGCGTGAAGCACGCGATCGCCACTTCGAGTGGCACTGGTGCACTGCACATGGGCATGGCCGGCCTCGATATCGGGCCGGGCGACGAAGTGATCCTCGGCGACATCAACTGGATTGCCTCGGCCGCCCCCATCGTCCACCTCGGCGCCACGCCGATAATGGTGGACGTGCTGCCGGACTCCTGGTGTCTCGATCCGCAGGCAGTGGAAGCCGCGATCACACCACGCACCAAGGCGATCCTTGCCGTGCACCTGTATGGCAACCTTTGCGACATGGACGCGCTCTCGGCGATCGCCCACAGACACAAGTTGCCGCTCATCGAAGATGCGGCCGAAGCCATTGGCTCGATCTGGCACGGGCGTCGCGCTGGTTCGATGGGTGCCTTCGGCGCGTTTTCTTTCCACGGCACGAAAACCATCACCACCGGCGAAGGTGGCATCTTCGTCACCAACGATGACGCGTTGTACGAACGCGTCTTGACCCTATCGAACCATGGCCGCGCGCGCGGCGAATCCCGCCAATTCTGGCCCGAACGCGTCGGGTTCAAATACAAGATGTCGAATCTGCAGGCCGCGATCGGCTGTGCCCAGATCGAACGCATCGACGAGCTGATTGCCGGCAAACGCCGGGTCTTCGAGTACTACCAGGACGCATTCGCCAAGCAGCCTATCGCGATGAATCCCGAACCGGCCGGAACCACGAACGGCTATTGGATGCCGACCATCGTTGTCGACGCAGGCATCTCTTTCGACCGTGACGCGCTACTGGCTGCCTTCAAAGCCGACGACATCGATGGACGAACGTTCTTTTGGCCGCTTTCGTCGCTCGGCTTCTTCCAGAGTCAGCACAACTGCGTCGTTAGCCGCGCTCTTTCTGCGCGCGCGCTGAACCTGCCGAGTTATCAAGATCTCTCGAACGCTGAACTGGAGCGGGTATCGAGATACGTCCTCGGCGCGATCGGAAAACTGCGATGATTCGGGTCGTATTCTGGGGCGCCACCGGGCAAGCCAAGGTTTTGCGAGACGCGCTACCCGTCGATGCGGAACTTGTGGCTGTGTTCGACAATCGCGAGATAGTGTCGCCGTTCAAAGACGTGCCCATATTCCACGGAGAGTCCGGTTTCGCTAGATGGGAATCCGCGCAGCGGGGCGATGGTGCCCTCTCCGCTTGCGTTGCGATAGGGGGAATGCATGGCGAAGAGCGCGTGGAACGTATGCAATGGCTCGATGACCGGGGCTATCGCCCGTTTGTCGTCGTGCACACCCGCGCCTTCGTGGCATCGGACGCTGTGCTCGCCGCAGGTTGTCAGGTCATGGCGCTCGGTGCGGTGTGTACGGGCACGAAACTTGGCCGCGCTGTCATTGTGAACACCAAGGCATCAATAGATCATGACTGCGCTATTGGCGACGGTGTACATATTGCCCCGGGAGCCACACTTGCCGGCGAGGTGGATGTCGGTGAGTTCGCGTTTGTCGGAACCGGCGCGGTGGTGCTGCCGCGCGTTCGCATTGGTACACGCGCGATTATCGGCGCGGGCGCCGTGGTGACATGCGATGTCGGTGACGCAGCAACGGTGGCCGGCAATCCGGCACGCATACTTCGCGAGCGGCACTGATGCGAGGAGACCCGCCATTCCACAGCTAGCAGATCAAGAGGGTCTCAACAAATTTCCGTACCTCTTCTGCAACTCGCCGCGCGACCGGATGATCCGTCGCTCGGCCATCCGGTAGCCCCATGTGCATACGTGCTGCACGACTGCGCTGCGCGCGCACGCCGCTGCCATGACGCGCAAGAGCCGGGCCCGCCCCTTCAGCCCGCAATCCGCATCCAGCCCGTCGGCCGCATCCCGCGCGAAGTCGAGTCGGCCGGCGGCGATCGCATTGGCGCCTCGCCGGAACAACATGCGCGTTGCGTCACGGCGCACCGCCGTGTGCGCTGTCTTTCGGAAATCGAAGGATAGACGTGCATCGGATTCGAATTTCTTCATCATTCGCTTCCAACCAGGCCAAAACGACGACATTGGCTGGCTGGCACTGAAAGATGCATCGTTCAATGTAAACACCGCGGACGGATGCTTCTCTACAAGATAGGGGAATCTCGCGGCGAGCCGCAGGCAAAACTCGAGGTCGGACGGCCCGAGCGTTTCGACATCCGGCCGGCCCTCCAGTTCGAGCACCTCACGCCGGAACAGGATTCCCGTCCATGCAGGCGCCATTCCGCCGGTCATGCGCAAGAAGCCTTCCGGCGGGACAAACAGACCTTCGCGTTCCCACCTTGCGGCACGCGCATCCCAGACTACGCCGTCCATGTCCACATTCAGCACTAAACCAGCCCAGAACATCGCTTCGGGTCGGTCAATCAGACCAGCAAGCGCGCGTCGGTAGAAATCGGGAAGCAGGTAATCGTCGTCGGACAGAATCGAGAAGAACGGCGTTTCGATCTGCCGCAGGCCAAAGTCAAAATTGGCGGCGCCGCCGATGTTTTCAGCATGGCACTGATAACGCACTCGCGGGTCACCCGCGGCAAGGGATGCAACCACGGCCGCAGTTTCATCCCCGGATGCATTGTCGTAAACGCACACTCGGAGTGGTACGTTCTCCTGCGCGAGCACGCTCGCGACTGCGCGGCGCAGCAGGCGCGGCCGCCGGAAGGTCGGAATGACGGCGGTGATCAGCGGTTCCGGCGCGCCGGCAACGGCGCTCATTCCGTTTTCACGTTCGTCGCCTCGCCCGCCAGCAGCGATTGATAAATGGCCAGGTAAGCGTCGATCGCGCGGTCTTCGGTGAATATGGCTGTGGCGCGCCCGCGTCCGGCTTGTCCGAAGGCGCGGGCCGTGGCGATATCACTGGCGAGCCGCCTGCAATTCTTCTCCAGTGTATCCAGATCGTCGATACCGCCAAGCAGTCCCGTTTCGCCTTCGGCCACCACCTCATCGACCGCGCCGCAGCGGAACCCGACCACCGGTTTGCCGCAGGCCATCGCCTCCAGCGCGGTGTATCCAAAGCCTTCGTAACGCGACGGCACCAATACCGCATCGCAGGTGCGGTACTCGTTGATGAGTTGGCCTTCGGTGAGCCGTCCAAGCAACGTGATGTTGCCACCACCACCGTCTCGTCGATCTGCTCGCAGCCCCGACGTACACCGAATCTCGAAGTCCGCGCCCAAGCGATGCCCCAGCAAGGGAATGACATCCGCACCTTTGCGCCGAGAGGCATTGCCGACGAAGAGCAGGCGAAAACGACCATCCGAGCCCGGCGCGGCGGGCGCCGGCGAGAACTTGTCGTAATCCACCCACAGCGGAATGGTGCGCGAAGCCTCGACTCCCGCCACGCGGCGCAGCACATCGGCGGTGAAACGGCTATCGGTGGTGATGGCATCCGCGCACGCATACGATCGATGCAGGTACGGCCCGATGAGTGCACGGTGGTAAAGGTGCTGCGCCATTGATTTGTACGGCCGATACGCCGGGTCGAGCGGGTAGTGGTGCTCCGTGGCCACCAGCGGGACACCGTTGCGCCGGAATGAGAACGCGTAGGCGCTGTTGGCATGGATGACATCGGTTCCGGCAGGCGGTCGCACCGCACGCAGCAGATCCGGTGCAAGTTCGCTCCAGTGCGGAAACCATGTAATGGTCGCGGACACGCCGCAGAGACGGAGCGCGTCTGCCAGTCGCATCGTGAATACGTCGGCGCCACTGCCGGCCCGCACGGCGGGAAACCACACGTGCAGGTTTCTTGGATTGCGGCGGACTCCGGTCACTTCCACACGCGGTAGATCAACGTCGGGATGATCCGCTTGAGCGGAATCAGCAGCCAGTCCGGCGTTGCATCGAGCGTGCGCCGGGCAAGCGATCCGGGCCGTTCGATCTCGAACGTCGCGCGCCAAGCTTCGATGCAGAGGTTGCGGGGGCTGAAACCGGCGGCAGCCCACGTTGGGCGCGAGCACGCCACCCGGAGAAATTGACAACGTGGCATGACAATGTCAATGTCGTAGCGTCTGTCATAAAACGTGTGCCATGACATGAATGAGCATACCACGCGTTTGAGCAAGGAAGGGCGCATTCTGATACCGGCGGCGATCCGCAACACGCTCGGGTTCGAAGCCGGTGAAACGCTGAACCTGTCCGTCGTCGATGGCGAAGTGCGGATTACCCGGCGGCTGGACGCGATCCGCAGCATGCAAAAACGCTTGGCGCGGCTGCGCGACCCGAACCACCCGGCGGTGGATGAGCTGATCCGCGAACGTCGCGCTGCTGCCGCGCGCGAATGACGACCCTCGTTTACGACGCGTCGGCACTGTTGGCGGTGGTTTTTGCCGAGTGCGGTCCGAGGTGGGAGCCAAGCTCGCCGAACGACGGCTGCGCCGCGCAAGGATTGCAGCGGAACTGGCGACGTTCGGCCTGGAGGTGGTGCCATTCGACGAGGCTCAAGCCAACTTGGCCGCGG
>JBOHYT010000240.1:0-5128 GCA_050738055.1 Rhodanobacteraceae bacterium | reverse complement strand
CAGCGGAAGGAGAATGATCCGCTCCGCATCGTCGGCTTCGACAGGGGTAAACCGTGGTGCTGGGGAACCGCCACAACATGCGTATCGATTTCATCGCACGACTGCGCGCGCGCTGCCGCGCCTGCGGCTTCACGCTGAGCGAGTTGATGGTCACGCTGGCGGTGGCGGCGATCCTGGCGACGATCGCGGTGCCGAGTTTCCGGCATCTGATGATCTCGACCAACCTTTCCGGCCTCAGCAACGATCTGGTCGGCGACCTGCAATTCGCGCGCACTCAGGCCGTGTCGCGACAGGTCGACGTCGCGGTGGCGGCTTCCGCCGGAAGCTGGCAGAACGGCTGGGTCGTCGAGGTCGCGCCCGGCGGCACTGCGGCGAACGAAGTGCTGCGCCGCCATGATCCGGTGGCCGCCAGCTACGCGATCAACAACGGCGGGGTCACCGAGGTGAAATACCGGGCGCAAGGTTCGCTGGCCGATCCGGTGGCCGGCACCTGCTTCGCGATCTACGCGCCCAGCGGGCAGAACAACCAGCCGTTCTATCTGAACGTGTCGCCGGTCGGCTCGCTGTATCAGGCCACCGGTCCATCCACGCCCGCTGGCTGCACGGCCCCGCCATGATCCTCCACCGCGCCCAGTCCCGTCAGCACGGCTTTTCGATGCTCGAAGTCCTGATCGCCGTGCTGGTGTTCAGCCTCGGCATGCTCGGCATCGCCGGATTGCTGATCTTCGCGCTGCAATCCAACCACGTCGCCTACCTGCGCACCCAGGTGACGTTCCTTGCGCACAACATGGCCGACCGGATGGGCGCGAACCCGGCCGGGCTGTGGGGAAACGGCACCACCAGCGACTACAACGTCGCCGCCATCGACCCGGCGGGCACCCCCGTTCCGACCTGCGCGGGCGGGTGCGACCCGGCCGCGCTGGCCACGCGCGACATCGCTGCGTGGAGCCAGCAACTGCATACTTTCCTGCCGGCTGCGAAGGCCACGATCACGTGCTCCACCGCCGGCATCACGTATCTGCCGCCAGCCACCCAGTTCGGCCTGCGCCCGCCCTACGGGGGAACCTGCACGATGCAAATCTGGTGGAGCGAAGCCAAGAGTGCGACCAGTGTTCAACAGTTGCACAGTTTCCAATGGGTATTCCAGCCATGATCCGAGCCCGCCACTCCATTCTTGCGCACCGCCGGATGGCCGGACTGTCGCTGATCGAGATGATGATCGCGCTGGTGATGGCGCTGATCGTCGCGGCCGGCATCATCACCGTGTTCGAGTCCACCTCCAGCAGCAACAAGGTGCAGGCGCAGATGGCGACCCTGCAGGAAGAGGGCCGCTTCGCGATCCACAGCCTGCGTTCCGACCTCGCCAACGCCAATGGCGCCTACTGCAGCAATACCGGTGGCAATGCGGGTCTCACCTCCTCCAAGCTGTACCTCGACGCGCTGCATTCGCCGACGATGTATGCGACGGCCAATCTCACCGACGCGAGTGTGGCTGGTCACTTTCCGGACAACACTGTTTCCCTGGTGGATCCGACCGGCCCATATTCCTTGCCCTCAGCGCTCTTCATGCGCGGCTACGACTGTGGCGCGACCAGCGCGTCCTGCACGCCCGTCGATCCGTCCGCTGGCACCTCAATTCCCCCGATCGGCATCGTAATCGGTGACCGCGTTCCGGGTACCTCCGTGCTGACGACGCGTTACCTGAAGCCTGGCTCCGGTTGGGCGCTCGTACCGCCGGGCAGCCCCAACGGCAGCTACATCGATCTCTCTATTCCGGCGGCCCCGACGGTCGTGCTTCGGCAACTGCCCGGTGAGCCCGCTCCCAGCACCTTCACCGGCACGTTCGCGATGCTGGCCGACTGCTCCAATGCGCAGGTGTACGCGGTCGCTCCCAATGGCAGTGGTTTTGCGGTCACGGCTGCCAATTACGCCATGCCGCGCGACATCAGCCAGGGAAGGGCTGCTGCGCCACGCGTGTTCGACTTCACCAATGATTTCCAGACCGTCACCTATTACGTCAAGGTTGTGGATGCCGGCAACGGTTATACCACCGGCGAACTCGTTCGGCGTGTCAACGGCACCGACACGCCGCTGGTGCGCGGCGTCGAGCGGCTGAATTTCCGCTATGGCGTCATCGCTTCTGACGGCACCACGCAATTCCTCACGGCCGACGACGTCGACAAGGCCAAGGATGCCACCGGCACCCCCATCCCATGTCCGCCCGACGTTTCGCTGCCCGGCGGCATGCCGGATGCCGGCTGCCTGTGGCGCGCGGTGCAGACCATCCAGGTGAATATCTTGATGGACGGGCAGACACCGCTGTACACGCTGACGCCCGCGGAAATGAATTACATCTATACACCGGACGGTGACTCCACGCCGGAACCGCCGACCGAGGCCAGCCGCGCCATCCAGCCGAGCCTGCAGGGTTTCCCTGACCAACTGCTGCGCCGCCAGTTCACTACCGTAATTTCGCTGCGCAACTTCAATCCGTGATGCCGACATGAAGATGCATGCTCCATCGCAATGTGCGAGATCTTCTCCTTCCCCCTCAGGGGAAGCTCGGGATTGGGTCGGTCGATGAGCATGCCATCCGACAGCAAACCCATCCCCACCCCGGCCTTCCCCTTGAAGGGGAGGGTGCCGATCGTTGAGCCAGAGTAGTCCGTCATGGTCGCCCGCCGCCCACAACCCAGCTTTCCAAGGCGCGCCCGCGAACGCGGCGTGGTCCTGCTGCTCGCGCTGATCTTCCTGGTGCTGCTGACGCTGCTCGCGATCGGCGCGTCCTCGGGCTCGCTGCTGCAGCAGCGCATGGTGTCGGCAACCCGCAGCGCGCAGCTCGCGACCATGAGCGCGGATACGGCGCTGCGCGGCGCGGAATGGCAGCTTTGGAGTTATCCGCAGGTTACCGGCGCCGCCTTCGACTGTGCCGTGGGCGCCATCGACGCCACCACGGGCTGCGTCGTCTACGATCCGGAATCACCGCTGTACGCCGCGAATGGCGCAGTCACGCTGTTTCGTACCGGCGACAACGCGTGGCTCACCACCGGCATTGCCTACTCCGGCCCCCCCGGCCATGCCGGCTACACGGCGGCAGCCGTCTCGCCGGATACCGGCAGTCCCAACGTCGCGGACAACCCTCGGTACATCATCGAGAAAATGGGACGCGTGCAGCCCGGCGGCCCACAGCACGAAGCCGGCGACACCGGCCCCAACAATGGCGGCCCGGGACAACCGGTGCTCTATACGTATCGGATCACCGCGCGCGCGACAGGCGGCAGCCAGAACACCGTGCGCGTGGTGCAGAGCACATTTGACGCACAAGGCAACTGAGCAAAGACAACGAAGGAATCCGCAGGGGAACCGTCATGTTCAACACACGTCAGACCATCCTTGCTTCGCGCCCGGCCGCCATGGTGTTGGCGCTGGCCCTGGTTGCGGGCCTGTCCGCACCGTTCCTGATGCTGCCGCGCGTACATGCTGCGCCGGCCACGCCGCCGGCGCTTCCGTGTACCGAAGCCAACAACAACGGGTGCACCGAGCTCAGCGCCATTCCGCCGCAGGACAACGTCTCGGTTCCGCCCAACATCGTGTTGATGCTGGACGACTCGGGTTCGATGAACTGGGATTTCATGCCGGACTGGACTTCCCTCGCCCTGGACGCGAGCGGCACCCAGACTCCGGGCTGGAACAAAAACAACGACGGGGTCCGCAACCCCAGCATCAACTTCGTGTACTACAACCCCGGGACCGTCTACGCAGCGCCGCCGCACGCCGACAGTACCGCCACAGCAACGAATCTGTACCCGGATGCGTCGTTCCCGAGTGCGTTCCGGGACGGCTTCACTTCAGCCGCCACGGTGAACGTCACGACGTACACCGGCGGGGACCCGAACGTGAACACGTTCCCGTACTACACCCGGATCGGTACCCAAACGACCGACTATGGCCCGGCCAGTCCGGTTACCGTTCCCAATCCAGTGTGCCCTGGTGGCTATAGCCTGAGTGGCGGTCTGTGCGTCCGCGCTCCCAGCAACCCGAGCACCAGTACGACATGGAAGTGCAACGCCGGTGATGTCGGCCCGACCAGTTACAACGGTCAGTCGAACATGTGCCGCCACGGCAGCGGCGAATCCGCTACCTGGTACAAGGCCACGCCGACGACGTCGGCGCCATATTGCCCCGCCGGTTCCACCGGCCCTGCAGCAGACGGAAAATGCCACTGGCCTTCCGTAACGCCCAACCCGCCTTCGACAACGACGAACTGGACTTGCCCCAAGGGCAGTCCGAACGGCGCCAAGCCGACACCCGAGTGCGTCTCCAACCGCGCCGTCTATGCATTCACCTACGCGACGGGGCCAGCGGGAGGTCCCTATCAAGAGCATTACGTCGCGGCGAACAAAGACTGCGGCTACGCTACTGCCGCCAAGGCGCCGGACTGCGTGAACGCCGGCGACATTTCCGGCACTTCCGCGCCCTCAGGCGTAGCGGCGGGCCAGAACGTCGCCAACTGGTTCTCGTACTACCGCACGCGCCTCTTGATGTCCAAGAGCGGCTTGATGAACGCATTTCTCGATCTGGATCCAAGCGCTCGTTTCGGCTTTGGCTCCATCAACGGCGGCAACCTCGGCGATATTCCGTCACTCAGTTTCACGTTCGACGACCTGGGATGTGGCCCTGCCGGTGATCCCCGTTGCGGCAACCAGAACAACCTGCTGGCCGAAGTCCAGCCGTTCAACGACGGATCGAGCGGCACCCAAAAGGCGGCGTTCTGGACGTGGCTTGCCAACGAAGCCCCGCCCACGTACGGGGTGAACAAGGATCTTGGCCAAACGCCGCTGCGCATGTCGCTGAACGCGGTCGGGCAGTACTACCAGACGCAGTCGCAGCCGTGGAGCACGATGCCCGGCGACCCGGGGTACACCCCCGCCAGCACCACGCAGTTCGCCTGCCGCGCTTCGTACGCCATCCTGATGACCGACGGCTTCTGGAATGGAAGCCCGCCCACCGTGGCTGGCATGACCGGCGCTGCAAACAGCAACGGCACCGTCCAGACCGTGCCACCCGGCGACATCGTCACGCAATACCTGGCGCAAGCACCGTTCCTGGGTGGCGCAACCAGCGGCGA
>JBOHYT010000239.1:0-4955 GCA_050738055.1 Rhodanobacteraceae bacterium | reverse complement strand
CTCCAGACGGGGACTTGATCAGGTGGTTTTCTAAAAAGTCCCCACACGGTCCCCATTGCGCACAAGATACCCTGAAACGAGGTGAAGCGCTACAAGCCAATAAAAATGCCATTCGTAGGCTTATTGACCAAGCGGTCAGGCAGCATGATATAGCCTGAAATGACAAATAACTGGACTTTTAATCCATTGGTCGAAGGTTCGATCCCTTCACGGCCCACCAATCCATGTCGTTGTGAGAGCTGCGCGCGAATCGCAGCGAAGGCAGGAATGCGCGTGCAGAGCACGATCCGTGCGTCGTTTCCGTCCGGTTAATGCCCAGACGCAGCGCTCGCGTTAGCATGGATACTCGTGACGGAGGAAACAAAATGGATATTACCCAAGGCAAGCTTCACAGTGACGCACTGGAAAACGCGGCAGACCAGGTTCGGCACAGCGCCAGCCGCATTGCGGACAGCGCGTCGTACGGCGCGCGTCGTGCGGGTCGCGAGGTGAACTCGTTCGTGCATCGGCGTCCGGTGGAGACCGCGCTGCTCAGCGCAGCCGCCGCGTGCGTCATCACCGGGCTTGCGTTCTGGTTCAGTCGTCCCGACTGAGCCCACTGGTGGTCGGGCCGCTCCGCCCGGCGGCTCGATGCGTCGCGCGCAAGTTGTGCGTGTTTCGCTTGGCGGATTAGCGTGACCCGTTCGAATTGTTCGAGCGCAAGCGCTTTACCAGGACCGGCACCAGGGCCAGCAGGCCAAGCCCGACGAGCGGCAGCCAGATGTGTGGCTGCAGGATGAGGTCGGGCGATATGCCCTTGCCCTCGGCAATGGACTGGCTCAGGCCTGCACCGATCGCGGTCTCGAATACCAGATTGATCAGGCCTCCCAGCGCGGTGGCGAACGTGAACAGCCAGACCGGGCAACGCAGCCACGCGAGTGCGACCGAGATGCCGCCGAAGGGGAACAGCGGCACGAAACGCACGAACAACGTGTAGGACAGCGGGTTGTTTTGGTATCCTTGGCGTATGCGTTCGACGAACTTCGGCGGCGGTCGATGGCCCGTGCCGAAAGCGTGGCGCGCGGCGAAGAACAGCAGCAGCGATCCCACGACCTCCCCGACCAGCGACAACCCGATCGCGGGTCCCATCCCGAACAGCATCCCGCCGGCGATGATGATGAACAAGGGCCCGGGCATTGCGGTGGCAATCGACAAGCTCAGCACCACGACATAGACGAAGTAGGCAAGGGCAGGCCGGGCCGCAATCTCGCTCGACCAGCGGGCTTGCTCGGCCATGATGTTGTTCGGATTCAGATGCTCCAGCATCCCGCTTGCACCGACCGCCACTCCGATCGCAATCAGAATCAGCAATGGCACGAATGCGCGCAATCGGCTCATGGGAACAGTGGAAAAGAACGGTGCTGGAAAGGATAGCCGGTCGACCCTTGACGGCGGGCAAACCGCAGCGCGGATCTGCGAAGCCGATCTCGATCAGTAGCGCGCGCCGTCGAGCATCGCGTAGGCCTTGAGTACGCGGCGCGCGGCGCCGCGCTGCAGGTCGCGTACCACGCGCACGCCGCGCCGCTCCAGTTCTCCGGCCCAGTCCTCGGGCAGCGGACCCTCGTCGAAACCCGTCAGCGACTCGGTGTCTTCGGCACGCGCGCCGATCAGCAGATCGTCGATCGCCGCCCAGACGATCGCGCCGAAGCATTGGCAGCACGGTTGCGCGCTGGTGGCGAGGGTGTAACGACCGTTGCCGTCATGCAGGCGTGCACGTCCGAGTCTTCGCTGCGCGGCGACCAGCGCGATGATTTCTGCATGCGCCAGCGAGGACCGGAGCGCTTCGACGCGGTTGACGCCGATGGAGATCAATAATCCGCCAGCGTCGAACACCGCGGCGCCGAACGGGCCGCCGGTTGCTTGCGCGACATTCTGTTGGGCAAGCTCGATTGCGAGGGCAATCCGGCTCGCATCGTCGGCGTACACGCGATCGAAGTCCACACTGTCCGCGACCCACTCGGGAAGGATCGGGGTCGGGCTTGCCGATGGACCGTGCCTGTCCATCGGCGCACGCTAGCACGTACAGGCTGAAGCGATGACTGTCAGTGGTGCGGCGCGCGTTCGAGTGCCTGAAGCAGCTCGACGCTGCGTGGCGCAGCGAGTCCGCCGTAGCGCGCGTCGATGGCCTCGATGGATCGACGCGCTTTCCGGAAGCGGCCCGCTTCCAGTTCCGAGTGCGCCGCCTTGAGCGCCGCATCGAGGGCACGGTCGATGCCGGCGTTGCAGCTTGCGAAGGCGCGGGCATCCGGAGCGCGCGGATGCGACAGGGCATTCATGGCGCGTGCAAAGCCCGCCGCGTCGGCCAAGGTATGCCCGGTGTGCAACAGCGTGATACTGGCCGTGTCGAAGACGCACCAGCGCTTCAGCGATTCGCTGGCGCGTGCCAACTGCGCCTGCCGAATGACGTCATCGTCGCCGGTCACGAACACGATTCGCGTCGAGCGCTGGAAACGATGCAGCAGATCAGCCGGAGGAAGTGGTACCTGCGCCGTGCCAATCGGATTGCTGCCGGCGTCCAGCAGCGCGCCACGGAATACATCGGGGTAAGCGAGGGCAAGTCGCAGCGCGACCCGCGAACCGCCGGAAAATCCGCCCACATAAACATGAGCAGGGTCGATGTGATGGCGCTGCATTGTTCCGTAAGCGGCCAGCAACGCCAGCGGTTCACGGCGGTTGAGCACGTCGGTATCGTTGCCCGAGCGAGCGGCGGTCACGAAAATCGTGCGGGTACGGTCCAACACCTGGATCCACTGCACCGGTACGAGCGCGTCGTTCCATGGCGGCACGAACACCAGCAGCGTGTAACCGTTGGCGGGAGCAGGACCGGGCGGAACATACAGCGCGAAGCGTTGTTGCCGGGGGTCCAGCGGCTCCGATTCGAGCGTTGCGGAACGCGCTGCGAATCCTTGTTTGATCCGGTACGCGTTCAACGGGCTCACAACCCGGCGCAGCAATTCCGCGTTGTCCGCAAAGCGCGGGTAGGCCGTGAATACGACGTTGTGTTGCAGGCCGGTGTGTGACGGGGCAGTGCTCGGCATCGCCGGCGAGACTGCCAGAAGTGCGATCAGCCAGCATGCGAACGTGCTCATGGACCCTCGATGGCATACGCGCGGGTCACGCGGACCTACACGGCGATGGAGGCGGATTACCACGCTCCATCGCATTCGGATACGCGGTCATTTTCGTACAACGGAGACGTCGGTGGGCGTTCCGTGCAAGCGAGTGCGCCGACGATTGCCGTACTGGCCCGGCGGTCTGGCAGCGTGCGACGATAGGTGCCGAGGACGCCGATTGATCGTCACGACGCCGCGCCTCTGCTGCGGCTACGGCTTCACGTCGATCTCGAATGTTCCGTCGACGACCTCGACGAAGTTTCGTTCTTCTCTCAGGATGAAGCGCCTTGCTTGCGCAAACGCGAAGTTCTCGCGGCCCTCCGGGTCTTCGCGCAGGCGTGCCTGGTAGGCTTCGTAGGCGGCGAGGCTGTCGAATGCGATCAACCCCCAGCCGATGTAGTTGGTGCCCTGCCAGGGCAGGAAGTAGCCGACCAGACGCCCGCCGCAGCGCGGGATCACGCGCCCCCATGTGGCTGCGTATTGCTTGAACGCATCGCGCTGGGATGGATCGATTTCATAGCGGATGATGCACGTCATTTTCATGTTCTGGTTCCTGGCTTTCGGGTGACGTGTTGCGGCGCGGGTGCGAGTGGGCACCGAATGCGTCAGGGGCTGCTGCGGCCACCCGGCGCTGCCGGAGGGAGACGCGCGCCGGTTTATCTGATCGCCGTCGTTCGCCGCTTGTCGTCCGCGGGTCCGGCTGCGCGGCTACGGTTCGATTCACGGATCCACGCCTCGGACGCCGCCCTTCCGCGCGCGATGTCATCGACCACTAGGACCGATTGGTTGGCGTGGTCGCTGTACATCACTTCGATATTGACGCCCGCCTCGGTCATCCTGCGCGCAAGCAGGCCGAGTTGCCCCGGCACGTCCTGCCGCAGCCGTTGTGCGAGCACTTCGCGCTCCGCGAGCACGTGGATCGCCGCCCGTTGCAGCGTGCGCGTTGCAGCCGCGCCGTCGGCAAACAGGAAATGCGCGATGCCTGAGCCGCCTGCGATCCATGCGCCGCCACCTTCGATGCTGACGCCAGCATCCCGGCGCTTCCGCCATGGCGGCGAGCGCGCCCGGCCGATCATCGAGGATGGTGGTCAGATCCTTCATGTCATGTCCCCTTTTCCGACCTGCGCAGGCCGGATGGTTCACAAACGACTTCGCTTTTGACCGAGCGCGCGATGAAGCAACGTTCGTGGGCTTCGTCGTGCATGGCCATCACTTCGGCCGCGCGCGGTTGCCTGTCAGCGCCAAAGCGCACCTCCGGCCGCAAGGTCACCCGGGCCATCGCGAATTTTCCCGAATCGTCCTTGGCGAGCCGGCCGCTCGCCTCGTCGCGATAAGTTTCGACCACAAGCCCCCGACTGCACGCGATCGAGAGAAACCACAGCATGTGGCAGCTCGACAGGCTCGCGACGAAGGCTTCTTCCGGATCGACGGCGGCGCTGACGGATTGCGGCAACGGAACCACCTGCGGGGACGAGGAAACGGGAAGCGCCGTCGAACAGCCAGCGGTGGCCCCGGCTGTAGTTTCCGTCGGTGAAGGGCGCGCCGTCCCGCTGCCATTCGATGGTCGCCGTGTATTCACCCATTGTCCGTCCCGCCTGGAAAGATGTGTTCATGGTAACGTTTGAGAGACTTGCACGCTTCGAGTATCATCAAACCATGGATGTCGGAGGAAGCGATGCGCCCATTTGCGATGTCGCCGCGGCGATCGCCGAGCCGGCGCGCGCCAGGATGCTGTGCCGGTTGCTGGACGGCCACGCACGCACGGGAACGGAGCTTGCGATCGTCGCGGGCGTCAGCCCGTCG
>JBOHYT010000238.1:0-2961 GCA_050738055.1 Rhodanobacteraceae bacterium | reverse complement strand
CGCCAGCGTCTCGCCGCGCGCCAGCTCGAAGCTCGCGTCCTCCAGCACCGGCGTGCGCAGCTTGCCTTCCCGGTACGTCTTGGCGATGTGCTGCGCACGCAACACCACCCCGCTCTCCGAGTCCCGGGTCCCGGGTCCCGGGTCCCGGTCACTCATACCGCAATGCCTGCGCCGGCTGCGTGCGCGATGCGCGCCACGCGGGATAGATGGTCGCCAGCAGCGAAAACACGAAGGCCATGCCGGTGATCCAGCCGACGTCGCTCCAGTGCAACTGGCTCGGCACGTTGTTGATGTAGTACACCGACTCGGACAGGAACTGGTAACCCGTGATGTTCTGGATCCAGTCCACGATCCCCGGCAGGTTGATGGCCAGTGCCACGCCGCACACCACGCCGACCACGATGCCCATGATCCCGACCAGCATGCCCTGGATCATGAACACGCCCATGATGCTGCGCGGCGTCGCGCCGAGCGTCCGCAGGATCGCGATGTCCGACTGCTTGTCGGTGACCAGCATCACCAGCGACGACACCAGGTTGAAGGCCGCCACCGCCACGATCAGCGAGAGGATGGTGAACATCACGATCTTCTCCATCGCGAGCGCCTTGAAGAAGTTGTCGTGCTGCTGCATCCAGCCCTGCGCGCGGTACGCGGGCCCGAGCTCGCCGAGCTGGTTTTGCAGCGTGGCGGCGACCTGCCCCGCCGCGAACAGGTCGTCCAGTTTCAGTCGTATGCCGCTGGGCCCGGCCATCTGGTACAGCGCCTCGGCATCGTGCATGTTGACAATTGCAAGCCCGGAATCGTATTCCTGCATGCCAGCCTCGAAGATGCCGACCACGGTGAATCGTCGCAACCGCGGGATTGCGCCGATCGGCGTTACGCTGATCACCGGCGCATACACCACCACGCGGTCACCGAGGTTCACGCCCAGCGAGATCGCGAGATCCCGTCCCAGCACGATGCCCCAGGATCCGGGTTGCAGTGACGACAACCTGCCGGCGATCATCTTGGAGCCGATGTCCGCAACCTTCGGTTCCTGGTCCGGCAGGATGCCGCGGACGATTGCGCCCTGGCTTGCATCGTTGCCGCGGAGGAAAGCTTCGCGCTGGACATACGGCGCGGCACCCCTGACATGCGGATCGCGTTCGACGATCGCCATCGCCTTTCGCCAGTCCGGCATGCTGCCCGCGACCGAACTGACGGTGGCCTGCGACACCATCCCGAGGATCCGCGATCGTAATTCCGTTTGAAAGCCGTTCATCACCGAAATCACCGTGATCAGCGCGGTGATGCCGATCACGAGCCCCAGCATCGACACCACGCTGATGAAGGAAATGAAATGGTTGCGCCGCTTGGCGCGGATGTAGCGGGTGCCGATGAAGAGTTCGAGCGGTCGGAACATGGAGAGCGGGGAATCGGGAATGGGGAATCGGGAATCGGGATTGCGGGCCTGGCAGCCGGCCGCGGCAGTCGCGAACTCATGAGGCAACGCAGCGTGACGGAACCGGCGGCGGGCGGCAAGCGGTTCAGACCGTCATCCGCTGTCGGCGTTCCCCGACGCGAGGCCACCGCCGCCCGAACCCAGCCGCACACGCAGGCGGCGACGAGTGTCGGCATCGAGATTGTCGGGCAGCAGCCAGACCGTCGCACGTTCCCTCGGTGGCCAGCGCAGCGTCAGGACGATCAATGGCCCCGTGACCCGCGCATGCTGGATTGCGCCCTGCACTTCGCGGCGGCCATCGGTTGGGGTGTCATTGAGCGTGAGATCGACCCCGCCGTCGGAGCGCCACAGCACCGTTCGAACCCTCGGCCGCAACAGGCGGCCCAGCGACATCCCGGCGATAGCCGCCACGAGCGCGCCCAGCACCGCTCGCAGCCACGGCGGACTGCCACTGATCCACACCGCCAGGATGGCGAGCAGCGCGACGGCTACGGTCGCCGCCATCATCAGCCGCGAAGAGCGATATTCGAACGCGATCGCGGGCGGCGCCCTCACGCGTCAAGTCCCGCGTGCCCACGGATATCGGCAACGATCGCGCGCCAGTCCGCACGCGCGGGTTGGGCATGACCCATCAGCCAATCCCAGAGTTCCGGATCCTGCTGATCCAGCAGTTCGTCGAACGCCTGCAGCATCGCCGCATCACCGGCCCCGGCATGCCGATCGAGCCATCCGCCCAGCAGCACATCCAGTTCGCGCGTCCCGCGCCGGCAACGCCAGCGCAGGCGCTTGAGCTGCGGCTCGGAAACCCCGGGATTTGCGTCCATCTCCGCTGGCGACACGCATTTACCTCCTTGCTTCCGCCGCCGCTGCCTGCAGGCCGGCTCATGCCCGTAGGCCGACTCAAGTAGCGCAGCGACGGAGCCGGCAGCGGCACCATGATCATGCCGGCTCCGGCCTGCGGCCTTGAGCCGGCCTACGCGAGCTTTCCGATTCCCGAATCCCGAATCTCGATTCCCGGCCTCTCATACCGTCCGATTCACCAGCATCTGCTTGATCGTGCCGATCGCCTTGGCGGGGTTCAGGCCCTTCGGACAGGTGTTGGTGCAGTTCATGATGGTGTGGCAGCGATACAGCTTGAATGGATCGTCGAGGTCGTCCAGCCGTTCGCCGGTCGCCTCGTCGCGCGAATCGACGATCCAGCGATACGCCTGCAACAGCACCGCCGGACCGAGGAAGCGATCCGGGTTCCACCAGTAACTCGGGCATGCGGTCGTGCAGCACGCGCACAGGATGCACTCGTACAGGCCGTCGAGCTTCTTGCGATCCTCGGGCGACTGCAGGCGCTCGCGCGCACCCGGCGCACTCTGGGTCTGCAACCATGGCTTGATCGATCCGTACTGCGCGTAGAAATGCGTGAGGTCGGGCACCAGGTCCTTGACCACCGGCATGTGCGGCAGCGGATACACGCTCACGTCCCCGGACGGCAACTCGTCGAGCCCCTTGATGCAAGCCAGCGTGTT